>JAFGTJ010000228.1 GCA_016934195.1 Anaerolineae bacterium
GCGGGCGCTGCGTATTTTGGGCGAGGTGAGCCTGATCGCGGCGGAAGATACGCGCACGACCCGTAAACTGCTGGCCCGCTACGAGATTACCACGCCGCTGACCAGCTACCACGAGCACAATAAGCTGACCAAGCTGGACGCAATTTTCACGGCGCTGGAATCCGGCGACGTGGCGCTGGTATCGGATGCCGGGACGCCGGGTATCTCAGATCCCGGCTACGAACTGATCCAGACCGCGCTGGAACGGGATGTGAATGTCGTGCCGCTGCCCGGTCCCTCGGCGGTGATCACGGCGCTGGTCGTATCGGGACTGCCCACCGACCGTTTTACCTTCCTGGGCTTTCTGCCGCGCAAAACCAAAGCGCTGCGCGACCTGCTGGACGATTTCACCACTGAACAGGGTACGATCATCGCGTATGAAAGCCCGAACCGGTTGGTGGATACGCTGAACCTGATTCACGCCATTTTAGGGGATCGCCCGGTGGCGGTGGCGCGTGAACTCACCAAGCTCTACGAGGAAGTGCGGCGCGGCCCGGTCAGCGAGGTGGCGGCCCATTACCGCGAGCACCCGCCCAAAGGCGAGATTACCTTGCTTATCGGCGGCGCAGTTGAGGCGGCGGCGGACCAGCCCTGGGACGAAACCCGCGTGCGTGAGGCATTTCAGACGCGGCTGGATGCCGGGGAATCACGCAGCGCGGCGGCGCGCACCGTCGCCCGCGAATCCGGTTGGCGGAGGCGGGACGTGTACGCCCTCGAATAATTGGGGGGTGACGGGAGAGTGAATTTGGCTATATGGTAAGACTGTGGCAAGATCACCCGGCGGGAGGGTGTTGGTAATAACAAATGCGTGTATTGATGCTGTCCAAAGCTTGCGTCGTGGGGGCGTACCAGCGCAAGCTCGAAGAAATGGCCCACTATGAGGACCTCGATCTGCGGGTGTTGGTGCCGTCCGGCTGGCGCGATCCCGACCGGGGCCTGATCCCGCTCGAACGCGCTCACGTCGAGGGTTATGATCTGCGCGTGGCCCCGATCCGCTTCAATGGGCATTTCCATTTGCACTATTACCCTCAATTTGGACGCGAGGTGCAGCGCTTCCGGCCCGATATCGTGCATATCGACGAGGAACCGTACAACCTCGCCACCTGGCACGCGCTGCGGATTGCGCGGCGGGCGGGCGTCAAGTCGCTGTTTTTTTCCTGGCAGAACATCCTCCGCCAGTATCCGCTGCCGGTTCGTTTGGGCGAACGTTGGACGCTGAACCATGTTGATCATGCCATTATGGGCACGCGCAGCGCCGCCGAAGTCTGGGAGGCGAAAGGCTACCGGGGACCGTATGCCGTGATCCCGCAGTTTGGCGTCGATCCCGACCTGTTCACGCCACCGGACCGTTCGCGCCGGGGCGGAACGTTCGTGGTAGGCTTCGTTGGGCGGCTGGTCGAGGAAAAAGGCGGCGCGCTGCTGCTGGACGCGCTGGCGCAGCTTAACGGTGTGTGGCAGTTGGACATTCTGGGTGATGGTCCGCAAAAAGCCGCGCTGAACGCCCAGGCGCGCCAGTTACGTTTCGCCGACCGGGTAACGTTCGGATCGCTGCCCTCGGTGCGAATGCCGGGATATTACCAGGGAATCGACGCGCTGGCCGTGCCATCCTTGACCCGCGAGAACTGGAAAGAGCAGTTCGGGCGCGTAATCGTAGAGGCGATGGCGTGCGGCGTCCCCGTGATCGGCTCCAACAGCGGCGCGATCCCGGATGTAATCGAGGATGCGGGCCTGATCTTCCCAGAAGGGGATGTAACCGCGCTGGCCGACCGGTTGCAGCGCCTGATGCATACGCCCGACCTCCGGCGCGACCTCGCGGCGCGCGGGCGGGCGCGCGTTCTGGCGCATTACACCCAGGCCCAGGTTGCCGCGCAAACGGTCGCCGTTTACCGTACCATGCTGGCTCCACCGCCGTAATTGCATACACTCAACCGCCGTGCTAGATTAACATAGGGAAAAAACCAGCATATGCTTAAAGCCGTACTCTTTGACCTGGACCATACCCTGATTGATTGGGCCGCTGCCGAACCCTGGGAAGACTACCAGACACAGCGACTCACAAAGGTGTTCGATTTCGTCAACGATCACCTGCATCCCATGACACACACCGATGCGGACAGTTTTTTTGTCACCTATTTCACCACAGTACAGGCGGCCTGGGCGCGTGGCAGCGAGACGCTGATCGCCCCAACGGTGCGCGCCATGCTGACCGATACGCTGACGGCGTGCGGCGTGCCGGAACACAAAATCGACCCAGACGCGCTGGGCCGCGTGTATGATTGGGGGCTTATCCCCGGCGAACGCGCCTTCGAGGACGTGCCGGAAGTGCTGCCGCAGCTTCGCGCGTATGGCCTTGAGCTTGGCATCGTGACCAACGCCTCGGCCCCCATGACTTACCGGGACCGGGAACTGCGCGCGCTGGACCTGCTGGATTATTTCCCCACCTGCCGGGTATCGGCGGCGGACGTAGGCTATATCAAACCGCACCGGAGTATTTTCGACCGGGCGCTGGATATTTTGGGAATCAGGGCGTCGGAAGCCGTATTTGTGGGGGACAGCCTGGAAGCCGATATCAAGGGCGCGCAGGGCATCGGGATGCTGGCGGTATGGCGTCCCCAGTCGGACGGCAGCGGATCCCCGGCTAACAACATTGCCCCCGACGGGTCGATCACGACGCTGCACGACCTGCTGCCGCTGCTGGATGGCTGGTTCCCCGGCTGGCGCGAAGAAGCCAGCGAGGACCTCCGATGAGCGTTTTCGATGCGGCTCCTTACCGGAATTTGACGCTCACCGGGTCGATGGGTGTGGGCAAAACGACGGTGGGCCGGATGGTCGCGGAACGGGTAGGCGCGGAGTTTTTTGACCTGGAAAACGAGATTCTGACGCGGGAAGGCCAGTCCGCCGACCAGATTCGGGAACTCTATGGTGAAGCGCGGCTCAAGGCGTTGGAAACTGACACAATCCATGACCTGTCGCTGCGCCGCCATGCGATCCTGGCCGTGAGTGGTCCGGCCATGATGGATCAGGCCAACCGGAACCGGTTAGTTGAAACCGGGCCGGTATTGTGCCTGACCTGCACGTTAAACGAGATTTTACGCCGGGTGTATGTCGCGCGTGGGGCGTGGTTCCATAACCCGGCGAATCGCGGCATGACGCTCAGCCGCCTGAAACGCGAGATGCGGGTGGTCACGTTGGAGATACCCCAACTCGATACGTCACGGCTGTCTACCGAAACGATTGTCGAGGAAGTGATCGCGTTCTGGTTTACTCATGCCCGACTTTAACGTCATCTGTTGTTGAAAGGATGCTGGATGAGTACGTTAACTGTATCGCTGGTTCAAATGGACGTGCGCAGGGGAAATCCCCGCGTCAATTGGGGCCGCGCCCAGGAGCATGTCGCGGAAGCGGCGCGGCGCGGGGCTGACGTGGTGGTATTTCCCGAATTATGGGATGGCGGAGTCGCGTATGAAAAGGGGAAAGACCTCGCCAGCTCGCTGAGCGGTGGGTTATTCGCGCAGGTAGTAGCCCTGGCCCGCCAACATAATATTCACGTTTTGGGGTCCATGTACGAGAAACGCGGCGTCGGCATTTACAACTCGACCGCCGTGATTTCGCCCCGTAACGGCGTGATGGGCGCGTACCGCAAAATTCACCTGTTCCCGTTGATGAATGAGAATAAATGGCTGCAACCCGGCGAAGCGCCACTCGCTATCGATCTACCCTGGGGCCGGACGGGATTCGCCATCTGTTACGATCTGCGCTTCCCAGAACTGTTCCGCCGCTACGCCAATGACGGCGCGCAGATCGTGATCGTTCCGGCGGCATGGCCGCACCCGCGTTTGGACGCTTACCGCACCCTGGTTCGCGCCCGCGCCATCGAAAACCAGTGCTACATGGTCGCCGTAAACCGGGTCGGCGTGGACGAAGAGGACGGCACGCACTATTTCGGTCATTCCTGCGTGATCGATCCCTGGGGCGAAACGGTGGTGGAAGGGGGCGAAATTGAAGGTCACTTCACGCTAACGGTTGACCTTGATACGGTTGCCAAAGCGCGCCGGGAACTGCCCGCGCTGCAAGATCGCCGCCTGTAGAAAAACAAAACAGGACGCAGATAAACGCAGATACACACAGATTTTTGTTTTTATCTGTGTTGATTTGCGTCCTATGTGTTTCGACGATATTTCGGCCTGGTATCAGGGCGCGAGCGGGCCGGAGTGCCGCCCTTCAGCGGGGAAAATCGCGTAAATCTGGTTGTTCGCGCCCACGAACAACGCGCCGCGCTCGAAGTCCTGCCAGTACGCGCTGTAGGGGACTTCGGGCAGTTGGCCCCATCCCAGCGCATCCCGCACCGGCTGGTTGCTGCGCCACACCAGCCCGAAGCCGCGCACCGGCTGGAGCAGTCCGCCAGGGGGCGAAAAAGCCGGATCGTCGGCGGGCATTCCGTCCGCCCAGGTATCGGCCATTTGCCAGTATTGGCCGTTGTCGGCCAGCGCAATGATCTGCCGCGTATCGCGCCAGTACATATCGCCGTGCTCAAACGGCTGTGTGACCATCTGAGCGCTGATCCCGCCATTGACCGGGCAGCCTAACTGCTGCTGCACGGACGGATTGGCCGTATACGCATTGCCTAACGCCGACGCTACCGGGACCGTACACGCGCCACCGCCGGTCACGACGCCGACGCCATTACCCGTAACCGCCGCGCCACCCGCTGATACGTTCCAGGGTGCGAGCGTGGGCACTGGCTCCCCACTTTCAGACGTTGGCTCACCCAGGAAAATGCCTACAAATGGGGTCAAAGTCGCGGTGGGACGCGCGGGGCCGGACGTGGGGGTAGCCTGCATCACGACCGCCGCCGGATCGCTCTGTCCACCCGGCCCGCTCACCATGACGGGCGTCGGGGTGGGCGTCAGCGCGACAGTGGCGATCTGCTTGGGCAGGGCAT
Organism: Anaerolineae bacterium; assembly: GCA_016934195.1. Lineage (GTDB taxonomy): Bacteria > Chloroflexota > Anaerolineae > Aggregatilineales > Aggregatilineaceae > JAFGTJ01. The sequence continues at coordinate 4,982 of JAFGTJ010000228.1, forward strand.
CGAAGCCGCTCAGGACCGGCGGTTCCCCGGCGGGCGGGGCATTTTCCTCGCCGCACGCGGTCAGCAGCAGCAGCAGCAGCGCCAGGATTCCTGGTAGGGGCGCTGCTCGCCGCGCCCGCCTGGGACGGTTCACCCTCCACCACCTCATGGATTTTGCTCCGCAAGATAACGCCGGATCGCCGGTTCGCATAACAGAATTGCCAGCGCGCTCGGCCCATCCTTGATCGCGCCCGTTCGCGCCATGTCCAGCACCGTATCAACCGGCATCGGGCGCACCGTAATGTATTCGGTCGGTTCGTGGGCCGTTTTGCCCAATGTAACCCCGGTTGCCAGAACGATATTTGCCACTTCGTTCCCGATCCCGCTGATGGTGTAAAAATCGGTAATGGGGGTGATGTGCTGCGCCGTGCCGCCGATTTCCTCGCGCAGTTCGCGCGCCGCCATGCCGACCGGCGTTTGACCCGGATCGATGCTGCCCGCCGGGACTTCCAGGCACCAAGCATCGACGGTATACCGGTACTGGTTGATCAAAACAATCTCGCCGCCGGATGTGACCGGCACGACCCACACCGCGCCGGGACATTCAACTACCGTATAGGTAAATTCGTGCCCATTGGTCGCTTTGAGCTGGTCCTGGCGCACGTTGTACCAGCGGCTTTGCCACAAATAGCGACTGGAGAGGGTTGCATAGGGGCGGGTGTTGGAATTGGACAATGGTTTCGGTTCCCTGGATATCAATGCGAGATACGCCGGATAGTGTACGGAGAAATCCGCCTTCGCGCCACTCCTACTATCCGCTGGGTCCACGAACGAGTTGATGTTGTTAGGTGGCACGGTCTCACCCCCTAAATCCCCCTCTCCAGCAGAGCTAGAGAGGGGGACTTGCCGAGGTGAACACTACCACATCTCTCCCTCTCCATTTTGAAATGGAGGCGCAACCTGCGGTTGCGTTGGGGCCGGGGGGTGAGGCCGTTTGTTACGCACGCGCCACAAATCA
>JAFGTJ010000229.1 GCA_016934195.1 Anaerolineae bacterium
ACGGTGCCGTGTACGACGGCGTGCAGCCGGACCGGGGTGTTCTCTGCTGCGGTGTCGTCCTCTAGGACGTCCTCCGGGGCGTTTTCCGGCGGCGTGCTGGGAGTGTCAGGCGTGTCGGACATGGTGATTTTTCCGTATTTTGTTTTTGATAGTCACCGTGAAGCGATTATAACAGGCGCGGGAACGGCGAACAATGGGGCGAACGGTGGCTGTAGGCGATTCGCAGGGCAAACGTAAGCGGGTAGGGACGATTCATGAATCGCCCCTACGGTGTTCGTCAGGTATTCGCCCGGTCAGTTATTGGCCGGATCGGGCGGGCGGCTGCGCACTTCGTCCACCTGGGCGCGCATATGGTGGGCGTCCTGATCGTTGGGATTCGCTTCGATGGCGCGGGTGAAAGCGTCGTAGGCGTCGTCCCATTCGCGCCGGTCCACATGGATCAGGCCGATGTTGTAATGCACGTTGGGATAGGCCGCGTCGAGTTCGATCACGCGCCGGTAAGCGGTCAGGGCGCGTTCCTGTTTGCCGCTGGTGGATGTGACGATCTTGCCCAGGTAGGCCGCTGCCAGATTGGACCACACCGCCGGGTTATCAGGGGCGATCTCGCTGGCTTTTTCCAGGTGCGGGATCGCGTGGCGGTGCTGCCCGGCCAGGATGTACGCGCCGCCCAGGTTGGTCAGCACGTTCACATCGTCCGGGTATAGTTCGTAGCATTTCGCCAGCAGCGACAGCGCGGTTTTGCCTTTGCCCTGGCTGAGCAGCGCCGCCGCCTGCCGCATGTGCCGCCGGAACTGCGCCTCGTCCAGTGGTTGGGATGGCTGAGGCTGTAGGGACGGGTTGGTATCGGTCATGAATTGCCTCTACTAATACTCGTCATCCTCATCCTCATTTTCATCGCCATCTTCGTCCTCGTACCCGTCATCCTCGTCTTCGGCGTCAGCCAGTTCGTCCAGGCTTTCCAGCAGGATGTCGTCCTCGTCATCGTCCAGCAGCGCGTCCAGATCGGCAAAATCAAACAGCGGCAGGACGTCCTCCCCGGCCAGGGACGCCGCGCCCTGCGCTTCGGCCACCGCGTCGGCCAGTTCGTCGTCGTCGGTTTCGTCGGCCAGCGCCGCCAACTGCGTCAGGACCTTGTTTGCCAGATCGCCGCCAATCTCGCCCAATGCCCAGATCGCCATTTCCCGGATTTCGGTGTCTTCTTCCGCGATGGCGAGTTCGGCCAACCGGGGCAGGGCGCGGCGGAGTTCCAATTCACCGGCGGCACGGGCGGCTTCGTAACGCATTTCCGGGTGCTCGCTGATGAGTTCGTCCATCACCTGCGGTGCCCACACGTCATCACACGACCGGCCCATCGCAAAGACGGCGCTGGCGCGCATCGGCTGTTCGTCGGCGTAATACGCTTCGCGGATCAGGTCGGACACGCCTTCGCGCCCGCAGTTGCCGACCGCTTCGAGCGCGCGGCGGCGCACGTCCAGGTCTTCGTTGGTATTGCGATACAGGGCCAGCACGGTGTCCTGCAAACGGATATTCAGTGCGGCAGGCAGTTTGCCCAGTTCGCCCTTGAGCACGAACTGGCCGAGCGCCCGGGCAGCGGCGGCGCGCACCTCGGAGAACGGGTCGTCCTGCGCGATCTTCATCAGGCGCTCGATCACGCGGTTGGGGCTGTCTTCCAGCACGCCCTCGACCGCGTTTTTGCGGACTTCCAGGTCGGCATCGTCCAGGGCGGGATGAATGATGGTGCTGAAGTCGAGTTCAAAATTGGTTTCCGCCGTGTCCACCAGCCGCGCGATCAACTGGCGGCGGCGTTCCACCAGCAGACCGGGCCACACGGCGCGGAACTGGTCCAGGTATTCGCCCATGAGATCGGACAGGATATAGATCACTTCGGCGGTAAAGGGCGCTGCCGGGTCTTGCAGAATCGCCAGCGTGCGCGCGAATTTTTCCTGGCGTTCTTCCGGGGCGATGGTAATCAGGCTCAAGGTGTTGTGATCCTCCCCTAAAACTTTGTGGGGCGGGACACATGAGTCCCGCCGCCGGAGGCACACGCGGGTGCCTCCCTACGGGTTATCGCAGGTTGCTTACGTCAATCGGGTTGATGATATCGTTCACCAGCGTCAGGGCAATCAAGCCCAATAGGAGCATAATGCCAATGAAGTGGATCAGGCCCTCGCGTTCCGGTTCCATCGGCTTGCCGCGAATCAATTCCACCACGACGAACAGGATACGGCCCCCATCCAGGCCGGGGATCGGCAGCAGGTTGGTCAGCGCCAACGAAATGCTGATCAGCGCGGCGAAAAAGACAATCGGGTACATTGCGCCTTCGTCCAGGCTTTGATCCAGGACCGGCGCGCCCAACTGCCCGATTCCAACCGGACTGACCGGGCGGGCGGCTGACGGCGAAATATCGCCGGAGAAAATATCGCCCACGAACTCGAAAATCAGCAGGTGCAGGTCCACAAATTCCTCGGTCCCGCGCTGGATGGCTTTACCGGGCGGCAGCGTTTTGGTGTAGCGCTCGGTGTGTTCGTTGATGGCGGTCAGGCCGATAATGGCAGGTTTCAGGCCCGTGATCTGGATGCCCATGCGAACCACGCCCTCCGAGTCCTTGCGGGGGGCCAGCGTCACATCCAGCGTTTGACCGTCGCGTAGAATGGTGACGACCACTTCTTCGCCTTCGTGCGCCTGGGTGTAATCCTGAAGCTGCTGGATGCTGGTGATCTCAATGCCATCAACGGCGACGATCACGTCTTCCAGCTCGAATACGTCTTCGGCGGGCATTCCCTGGATGATGTCGGTGATGTACGGGCGCTCGATGTCCGCCGATTCGACCACGCTGGCGACCAGTGATATCTCAAACTGATCGCCGTCGCGCTCTACCAGCAGGCTGACCGGTGCGTCGGCGTTATCGCGCAGCGCGTTGTTAAATTCGTCCGCCTCCTCGACCGCCGCGCCGTTCAGTTCGCGGATCACGTCGCCTTCCTGCAACCCGGCTTGGGCGGCGGGGGAACCGGGCAGGATTTCGTAAACGGTCACGTCGGCGCGGTTGTAGGGCCAGCCGATCAGGGCAATAATGATGAACAGCACCAGCGCCGTCACGAAATTGATACCCGGTCCAGCCGCCATGAAGAAAATCCGCTGCCAGGGTCCGGCCTGGAACACGCTCTTGGGATTCTTGATGCCGCGCTCGATGATTTCTTCCTGGTCGGCGGACATTTCATCCTCGGTTTTGGGTCGCACGAAGTCCTCACCATACGGGCGCACAAAACCGCCGATGGGCAGCCAGTTCAGCGTATAGATTGTGTCGCCCCTGGTGAACAGCGTAGCCGCGCGCGGCGGAAAGCCGATCCCGAATTCCAGAACGGTAATGCCGCTCAGCTTGGCGGCGATGAAGTGCCCGAACTCGTGGATCACGACCAGGGGGATCAATACCAACCCAAACGCCGCTATGCCCAGCACAAAATCATTCATCAGTCTGTCCCCGATAATCGAACATGGTCGAATCGCAGTGGAGCACCGGTCGGACAACAAATAAGGCGTCGTGTTTGCCGGACGCCTCGAATGGTGCCTGCTTGACCTCATAATTGGATTATAACGGTGCGTTGGGGTCCAAGCAAGGGGCGGGGCGTTTTTTCTGATGGGACTCTAAGGATGGGGGGCGCTGATGGACTGACGGCTGAAAGCGGACTCACACCAACGGCACGCGCTGGCGGTACGGGGCGGGGGGGCGGTCGAAGCCAAAGACGTTGATCCGTTTATGGTGACGTTCGGCCAGGGCAATCGTGTAGGCGGCAAAGTTAACCGCGTCCTCGTGTCCATCGGTGGGAATAAAAATGTTCATGGTGCTGCCACTGAGAGGCACGATCAACAGCAGAAACGAGTAGCCGGTGGTAAACTGGCGATCCGCCGATCCGTCCCGGTGATAGCCCGCCAGCTTAAAATCTGGCTGCATTCGGACGCCCACGCCGCCGATATCCGTCCAGCGCAGCCGCCGCGTGGACGAGTCGCGCTGCTGTTCGATTCCCGTGCCGTCTGCCGTGTAGCATTGGGTATTGGAAACGTGCCACACCACGCTGGTATCCGCCGCGATCTGGCCTTCAATCTGCTGGTAGCGGGCGATGACCTGTTCCAGCGTTTCCTGGCAGCGTTGGTACGCCAGCGGCGTGCTGTTCGTGACCAGTTCCGGGTGTTCCCGGATGTAGGCGAGCGCGCGCGCGATCACGAGCAGTAGCAGCGCCAGCAGAACCAGCGCGGTCAGCAACAGGATGACGAGGATCATAAATCACACAACCGAACTATTTTTAGGACGCAGATGGACACTGATAAACGCCGATTTTTGTTTTTAATCTGTGTTCATCGGTGTTTATCTGTGTCCTGTTTTTATGTTACAGTCGTCTCGATCACGCCGACGGCCCCGGCTGTGCGCAGTGCCCGCGAGATGTGCTCCGCCCGGTCCGGCGGAACCAGCGCGATCAGGTTGCCGCCGCGCCCGCCGCCGGAGAGCTTCGCGCCCCATGCGCCTGCGTTACGTGCCGCCGCGCACAGCGCATTCAGCGCCGGGGACGAGACGGTCAGATCGCGCAGCAGAGCGTGATTGGCGTCCATCAATGAGCCAATCAGCGGGCCAGGTGACTCTATTGTACTCGATCCGGTTGTTCCCGACTCGGCTGCGCCAGATTCGATGATCTGGCGGGCCTGTTCCACGATCTGCCCGATCTCGCGGAAAATTGCGCCGGTGCGGTCCGGTTCGGCTTCGTACAGGGCGCGCACATCGCCAACGGCTATATGGGTCGGACTGGGGTTTCCGGTATCGGCCACCAGCAGCGTGAACGGGCGCGCGATGGTGAACGGTTCCGGCGGCTGTCCGCGCACGAAATAGACCGGTTTTTCGTAGACGATCACGGTGTTGTCGATGCCGCTCGGTGTGCCGTGATGCTGTTTTTCGACTTCGTACACCAGTGGGTTGAGCGCGTCATTGGACAGCGGACGATCCAGCGCGTCAGTGAAGGCGCGGATCAGGGCTGCTGCCAGCGCTGCCCCACTGCCGAGTCCGCTGGCAATGGGAATCGTGGAGTTGACGATCAGCATCATGTCCGGCAGGGGTACATTTAGCGCGCGCCGCGCCACCTGGATCGGGTAGGCGAGCGCAGTATGCAGCCGGTCCGGGATGGGGTCGGGTTCGACGCTCACGCGGATTGACCGTTCCAGGTCCGGTGTGTGGATGAGGGTCCCTGTACCGGGCGGCATGGGTTCGGCGCGGACGGTCACACGGACGGCGCTCAACGGTACGGCCAGCGCGGGCTGACCGTGTACGACGGCGTGTTCGCCGAACAGAATCAGTTTGCCGGGGGCGGAAGCAGTGGTAGTGTGGGTAGGGGGCGGCATGGCGCTAAATCACGTACAGGACCAGCCCGACCGAGATCACCCACAGCACGACCGTCGCCAATAACGGCATGTCTTTGAATAACAGTTCGTCCGGTGCGCCGCCTTCATCCCGAACGTGGATCAGGAACAAATAGCGGAAAATGCCGTACAGCACAAACGGGATGGTCAGCATCATCTGGTGGCCGTTGGTGCGGATCGTCGAGGCTTCGATGGTATAGAGCATGTAGGTCAGCACCGCGCCGGTTGTGACCAAACGCAGCATATCGTCCAGCAGCGGCATGTTGTAATCTTTGTAGGTGGCGCGCACGTCTTCGGCGTTATCGGCCAGCATGATGAGTTCCTGCCGCCGTTTGCCGATTGCCAGGAACAGCGCCAGCAGTCCCGCGCAGATATACAACCAGGGCGAAAAGTTGCTGACATCGATCACGACCACGCCCGCCACTACGCGCAGCACAAACCCACCCGCAATGGCGAACACGTCCAACAATACGATATTCTTGAGGTAGAACGAATAGGCGATGTGCAGCGTCAGGTACGCGGCCAGCACCGCCGTGAGTTTCCAGGATAACAGCAGGCTGCCGCCCAGCGCGATCAACGGGAAGATCACGGCGGCGGTTTTGGCCCACGATACCGGCAGTTGGCCGGAGGGCAGGGCGCGTTTACGCTTTCTGGGATGCAGGCGGTCGCGTTCGATGTCCACCAGATCGTTGATCAGGTAGATCGTGCTGGCCGCGAGACACAGCAGGAAAAAGGCCGCCAGCACGCGCGCCAGCGGTTCCAGGTTGTCCAACTGCTGGTCGAACATCAGCGCGGCGAAGATGAAGCCGTTTTTGGTCCACTGGGTTGGGCGCATGGTGCGGATCAGGCCGCGCACCGGGTTGGGCACGGTGCGCCAGATGGATAATACGGAATTTTTTAGAGCGTCCATTGCATATCCGTTGTTGTGATGTTACTTGAGCTAACGTTGAGAAGTGTACAGTTGACCGGGGAAATATGCCAATGACCGACAAAATCAGGCTGGATATCCTGCTGGCGGAACGCGCACTCGCACCGAGCCGGGAAACCGCGCGCCGGATGATCATGGCGGGCGAAGTGCGCGTGAATGGCGATTTGCGCGATAAGCCGGGGATGCGCGTCTCGCGTGACGCCGAGATCGAAGTAAAAGAGCCGCCGCGCTTCGTCAGCCGGGGCGGGGAAAAGCTCCAGGGCGCGCTGGATGCCTTTCCGGTAACGGTCGAGGGGCGCGTGTGTGCGGACGTGGGCGCAAGTACCGGCGGGTTTACGGACTGCCTGCTGCAACACGGCGCGGCGCGTATCTACTCGCTTGATGTGGGCTACGGGCAGTTGGATTACCGGCTGCGCACCGATCCGCGTGTGGTGGTTTTGGAACGGACCAACGCCCGCCACGTCGAAGCGCTGGACGAACTGGTGAGTTTGCTGGTGGCCGACGTGTCGTTTATCTCGCTGCGGATGCTGCTGCCGGTATTCCGGGGCTGGCTGGCGGACCCGGCGGATTTGCTGGTGCTGGTCAAGCCGCAGTTTGAGGCGGGCAAGGGACAGGTTGGCAAGGGCGGCGTGGTGCGCGATCCGGCCATCCACCGCCGCGTGCTGCACGAGGTTCTGAGCGCGGCGCAGGAATCCGGCTACACGGTGCGCGGATTGGCCCGGTCGCCGCTGACGGGTCCAGCGGGCAACGTGGAATTTCTGGCGTGGCTGGCGACCGTCCCGCCGGAGAATGTGCCGGATTTGGACGAGTTGATCGCGGCGGTCGTGCCAGAAACCTCACCCCCCGACCCCCTCTCCATTCAAAATCGAGAGGGGGAGTCAGCCGGTGGTTAAGTCCCCTTTTCGCGTGCGGGGAGGGGCTAATTTATGGCGGGCAGGACAGTTCCGCCTCGCCCTCTTGCAGTGGGGCGCGGCGCTTGATGGCAACAATGGCCGAGCGGTGATCCGAGGCGTTGGCCGCTTCGGGACTCTGGTCTACCATTGCGCCGGTCAGCGGGACGTTGAAGGTCCACAGGTAATCGTAGCGGGCCGCTGTGCCGTCCACCAGGAAAACGGTCATGGTATCTTCGGCGCGAATACCGGCGAACGGGTCCTTGATGGCCGGGTTGTCAAGTTGGTCCATACGCAGCGTAGAATACAGCGGCGAATCTGGCCCGAAGTTGTAGGTCCCGCCCATGATGATCCGGTCGGTCCAGGCCGGGCCGTGCTGTGCCGCGATCCAATCGAGCATCATACGCATCTGGCGATTCTGGTCCTGTTCACCTTCGGGAATAGGCTGTCCGTCGCGTTGGGCTTCGCGGAAACCCAACCAGGCGTTATACAGGTACAGGTAGCCGGTCTGCCCGGCCAGCGGATCGGCTACCAGCCGTTCCGGGTCGAGCCGGACGCGCATCACGGCGGCCTGATTTCCCTCGCTGGGCAGGTCCAACCCATGCATATCCACAATCGGGACGCGGCTGAGCACCGCCAGCCCCTGCAAAACTTCGTTCTGCGGGTAAAAGACGTATTCCATATCCAGGCGGCGCGACAGCCATAACGCCTGATCCACGCCGGAACTTGCCAGCCGCCCGGTATCGACCTCTTGCAGCAGCACGATATCCACGCCATTGAGTTCGACCAGTTGCGCGACTTTTTCCAGGTTCGGATCGAAAAACTGGGAGTAGCCGCCGTGCATGTTGAAGGTCGCCACGCGCAGGCAGTTCGGGTTAAACGGGCGGCGTACCACGTTATCAACGGCGACACTGGCTCCGGCAAAACTCACCGCCAGCACCAGCGCCAGACTCCCCAGGGTGTAAAGCGCTTTGCCGCCGCGCCAGGGAATCCGGCGGCGGGCCAGGATGACCGGGATTGCCACCAGCAGCGCGGCGATCAGCGCCAGCCCTAAGCCCATATCGCGGAACGAGCGCAGCACCTCGCCCACGTTCTGGTACGGATCGCGCAGATCGCGCACGTAGGCGTAGTCGTAAGTGAAGTAATCGCCTATCGCCAGCGCCGCGAAGCCGATCACGCCGAGCAGGATCGTGATGCCGGTCAGGTTGCGGCGGTGAAGGCCGGTTTCGACCAACCACCACAGCGTCAGGCCGACCAGGAACTGCGCAAAGACCAGCGCGATCCCGGCCAGCAGGCCATCATAGCGCCGTCCAACCACCAGCAGCAGGATCAGCAGCAGCGCCCACAGCCAGCCGCGCCACACCGTATCAAAAATCCCGGCGAACCGGCCCGCCAGTTCGCGCACTTGCGGCACGAGTGGGAGCGTGGTCGCGGCCAGCAGCCAGGGGACCAACCCGGTATAGCCGGTGCCGGACCAGTGCGCGACGGTATTCGGCAGGCCGAGCAGCGTGAATTCCAGGTAAAAGACGCCGCCCAGCGCCAGCCCGCCCCACATACTCAATTGGCCGGTCAGCGGCGGGGCGTACCCTTCGGCGCGACGTTCGGTCTGCCGTTCCTGGAATTCCAGCGCCCACAGCAGGATCGCCAGCAGGATCAGGGCGACCGCACCCAGTCCGATCACGACCTGCATCTGCATGTCGAAACGGTCCGTGAAGGCGACCCGGTAATCGCTCTCCCAGGTCCGGTCGTAGGTGTCGCCCATGGCGCGGACCAGTTGGTCCCCGGCCAGACCGAGCAGCAGCATCGACGGGTATATGTTGGGGCGGTGGGTGATGGTCAGCGCTAAATAGAGCAGGCCCGCGCCGACGACCAATCCCGCCGCCGGGAGCGCGAGGTCCTGGCTTTGCAGGGCGGCGGACCGTCCCAGCGCGACCAGCACCACCGCCAGCGGGATGCTGATCCGCCACCGCCCCACGATCAGGGCCAGCAGCGGCAGGGCCAGCAGCGCGATCACGGTGATGATCTCGCCCCGGACGGTCGCCAGTTCGACCACGCCCGGCACGCCGTTCAGGGCGGCAGGATTCGCCACGCGATTCACGAGATCGGCGCTGCTGGCGCGGGCGTAGAGGGTGGCGTACAGGAATCGCACGCCTTGAATCAGGAACAGGCCGACGATCCCGGCCTCTAGTGAACGGAGCACATCCCGTCGAATACGCTGCATAATAGCCTCGCCGTAAATGATTCACCGCAGAGGGCGCAGGGGATGCAGAGAAAGAAAGATGAGTTTTTGAGAGAAAGGCTTTCTCTATAAATTTCTTTCTACTCTGTGCTCTCCAGGTCTTCTGTGGTGAGAATTTGATTCCAAATAAGTCAATCTCACTGGGGATATTGTACGCGCTGTGCGGGTTCTTGCCAGCAGGATATAATAACGGGAATTTTACCAGGAAATATATTGGACACATTGGGAAAAATATCATGCAACGAGTAGATACTTTGTTAGTCGGTGGGATGGTGCTCACCATGAACGCCGCGTTGGACCGTTATCCGAACGGGGCGGTTGCCATTCAGGGCGACCAGATTGTGGCAGTGGGTTCGGCGGACGCGATCACGGCGGCATATGAAGCGGCGGAGGTAGTGCGCTGCGATGATCAGATCATTATGCCGGGGTTGGTCAATACCCACACCCACATGCCCATGACGCTGCTGCGGGCGATGGCCGATGATCTGCGGCTGGATGTGTGGCTGATGGGCTATATGATGCCGGTCGAGCGCGAATTCGTCAGCCCGGAATTTGTGCGATTGGGCACCGAACTCTCGTGCGCGGAGATGATCCGGGGTGGCACGACGCTGTTTGCCGATATGTATTACTACGAAGCCGATGTCGCGGCGGCGACAGCCGGGGCCGGACTGCGTGGCGTGTGCGGCCAGACCGTCATGAAATTTCCTTCGCCGGATGCCGGATCGTATGAGGAAAGTCTGACCTATACCCGGCAGTTCATCCAGGACTGGAAAGATCACCCGCTGATCGTGCCGTCGGTCGCGCCGCACGCGCCGTATACCTGCACCGACGAAATTTTGCAGGCGTGCGCCGATCTCGCGGTGGAATTCGACGTGCCGCTGCAAATTCACATCCTGGAAACGCGCCAGGAAGCCGACGACAGTTGGACCGAATTCGAGAAGAAGGTGGTCAACCGGGTGGCCGATCTGGGCATCTTCCGCGCGCGGACGATTGCCGCGCACTGCGTCCACGTCGATACCGAGCAAATCCGCCTGCTGGCGCAGCACGGCGTCGCGGTGGCGCACAATCCCACCAGTAACCTGAAACTGGCAAGCGGGATCGCGCCCATTAAGGAAATGTTGGAGCGCGAGGTCCGGTTGAGTATTGGGACCGACGGCGCGGCCAGTAATAATGACCTGGATATGTTCGAGGAAATGCGGCTGGCGGCGCTGCTGGTCAAGGGCGCAACCTTCGATCCGACCGTGCTCCCGGCGCGTGACGCGCTGCTGATGGCGACCCGGTGGGGGGCGGAAGCGCTCGGCCTGGACGCGATCACGGGCAGCCTGGAAGTAGGCAAACGCGCCGATCTGGTAGTGCTGGATCACCAACCGTTCCACAATATGCCGCAGTTCGCGCGTGATCCGAACAGTGTGTATTCCCAGGTAGTGTACGCGAGTCAGGCCGCCGACGTGCGCCATACGATGGTCAATGGCCGTTGGTTGATGCGCGACCGGGCGCTGCTGACGCTGGACGAGGTGTGCATTCGGGCGGCGGCGGCGGATTATGCACAGAAGATGGACCGGTTTTTGATCGCGCGCGAGGGCAATGTGCTCAATAAGCTGGTGGCGATTGGCGGTTTGCACCAGGAGGAGAGCTTTGAAATCCAGGTAAAGGCCCGGTTGGACGATGAAAACATCGTGCAGCAGGCGCTCAAACACCCGGCGGTGGATATTGTGCGGTTCCACCACTACCGGCAGTATGACACCTATTTCATGTTTGACGACGATGAACAGGGACGGGTGCGCTACCGCGAAGACGACCTGATCGACGAGAGTAGCGACCAGCCGGTCACGGTGCGGACGCGCCTCACCTATACCATTCCCGACAAGGAACGCGAGTTTGACGAGGCGGTGCTGCTGTCGCATTCGCGCTTTATCGCGCCCGCCGCGCGCCCGCTGCGCTTCTACCGGGAGTATTTCCAGGCGTCGGAGGAATGCGAAGTCCACAAGGACCGGCGGCGCTGGCATATCCTGTATAAAGGCGTGCTGTTTTACCTCAATCTGGACCATGTGATGGAACCGGCGACCGAGCGCCGCTACGTGGAGATCAAGTCGCGCACCTGGTCGGCGCGTGATGCCGAGTATAAGGCCGGGTTGACGGCGGAACTGCTGAATGACGTGATGGGTATTGACCCGGAGGTGCGGGTACGGATGGAATACGTGGAGTTGTGCCAGCCTGGGACTTGAGGGGGAGCTGTGCTGACGGGCGTGACCAACGCTCCGAACATATTGGTAGGTGCGCACCTCGCGCCCGCCATCGAGAACGAGCCGGTGATCCAAATGCTGCGTGCGAGCGTGATGGCACGCTTGATCGGGTATCTGCAAACCGGGCAATAACGGGCGTGTTTGCTCTGTTTTGCTCCGGTGGGAGCGTATCGTACCGCGATGCGCCCCTAATTTATATGCATTGAGTGACCCGCGCCTGACTTATGTTATAGTGGGCGCGCCTGTGGAAATCCCGCTCGCTCAATAACCGTTTTCGATGGTATCCACCATCGCCCAAAAATTTTCCAACGGCGTGTCAAGCTGGACGTGATGCGTCGGGCCGAGAATCAGGCCGCCGTTATGTCCAACGGTTTTCAGGCGCGTGCGAATTTCGGCCTTTACGTCGTCTGGCGAACCGTAGGGCAGGGTGTGCTGTTCGTCCACCGTGCCCCAGAAACACAGCTTATCGCCAAAGTCCCGTTTGATTTCCGCCGGGTCCATGCTGGCCGGTTGGATCGGATTGAGCACGTCCACGCCGATCTCAATCAGTTCCGGGATGATAGGCCGGATATCGCCGTCTGAGTGGTAGGCGACCTTGATCGCCGGGTTGATGGCCTTCACTTCGCTAATGAAATTCGCCAAACGCGGCTTGAGGAAGCGCCGCCAGTGTTTGGGTGAGATCAGCATGGCGTGCTGTGCGCCCACATCGTCCCCGGTCCAGATCATGTCCACGCCCAGTCCGGCTAACTTTTTCGCGGCGGTCAGGTGGTACTGGTAGGGAATTTCCAGGATGGTGTCAGCCAGATCGGGATCGAGCGCAAAATCCACCATCATTTGTTCCAGTCCACGCAGCGCCCAGGCCGTTTCAAAAATAGTGGTGACGGTCACGCCCACGATCCAGTAGTCGGCCTGGAACTCGCGTAGCACGCGGGCGGCATCGGTGTAGAGGTCGGGGCGGTTGGGGTCGGGCGGCTGGTAGGACGGGATCACGGTTTCGTCGGCCAGCGGGTGCCCGACGATCTCGGTATAACGCCCGGTGCCGAACGGCGTTTCGTAAACCTGCGATCCCCAGCCGATGCCCCATTCGTCAGTATAGTCGTCGGCGTCCTGGTAGTAGGAATTTGCCCACCCGACCGATGTGAGCAGCATATCCTGGCCCAATTCGCGTTCCAGGACGTAAGCATTGCCGCCACCGTGTGGATTGTGCAGCTTGCCCGCGTCGATGCCCATGTTCTGGCGCAGCCGTTCCGCGAACTCCGGCGTGAAACTGATCTGCATCGGGCAGCGGTCGGGCGTTTCGTGGTTCAGGGCGGATAAAATGCGTTCTCTTGGTTTCATGTGACCTGCTGTAAGTCTATTTCCATTTTTTGATTTTCTCGATCAAAGCTAATTCTTCGTCCTCGCTGTCGGTCGCCACCCACAGGAAAATACCTTCGGGCCGGATGGCTTCCATAAAGGCATCCAACTCGCGCTTATTCAGGTCCACGATCACCGGCTTGCGCGCCTGGATTTTCTTAATAAACGGCACCCACTGCATGATCGGCAGGTCGTCGCCGACACCCTGCACCCACTGGATCGCGTGGACGCCCGGTACATCCATGATCGTATCAATATGACGGGCAACTCCTTTGCCGTCCACATGGAAAATGTTGTGCGTCATGGACTGCACTTCGCGTTCGAGCACCGGCAGGCAGAAGCGTTTGAACAAACGCGGCGAAATCAGGGCCGAGAAGTCGCAGCTTGGAATGTGGCGGCGGCCAAAGGTCGGGATGCCCATCCAACTGACCGAAAGCTGCCTATGTTCCTTGAGCATGGAATCGAAGTGATCGAAAACCGTCTCGAAATCACGGATGGCGATCTCGATCATTTCTTCGACCTTTTCCGGCGCTTCGATCATGTCCAGGCATAACTGCGCCGGATCGCGCCACGCGGCCACGCAGTCCACGCCGGGATGCAGATCGGTGTAACCGACCAGAAATTGGCCGGGGCAGCGTTCCAGCGCGATCCGCGTCAATTCGTCCAGTTTGGTGAAATATTCGCCGTCCATGTCCAGCCTGAGCCGCGCGATATCGTCCCACTTACGCACCAGCGGCACCGACCAGGACGTGACCTCGCCGTATTCCAGCGTGGAGCCGTAAAACGCGGCGTAGACTTCCGGGCCGAGATTGGGCCAGAACACCGGGAAGGTTTCGCCGTGAAAGGTCCGGCCCTCAATCGACTTGATATACGTTTCGACCTGGAATCCGGCATCAAACCAGCGGTCTTTAATACTGCCGGAGGGGTACGCCTGGTTCGCCTGGTCCACGAAAGCGTTATGGGCCTGGAAACGGATCGGGGGCCGGTCGATGACCGCGCCCTCAAACCAGGCGTAGACCCGTTTCATCGCCATCTCGAAACCGGGCATCGTCTCCAATTCGAGCGTCCACCAATCCGGTGTGGTCATGGGAGATCACTCCATCCGGCGGCGCAGGAACATATGCATCGCCACCGACGCCACGATCACCGAGCCGTTGATCAATTGGGTCCAGTAGCCGGTCATGCCGATAGCGATCAGGCCGGGCTTGATGAAGCCGAACACGAAGCAGCCGACGAACGTGCCGAAGATCGTGCCGGACCCGCCGAATACCGATGTGCCGCCCAGGAAGACGGACGAGAGTGTCGGCATGAGTTGGCCTTCGCCCAGTGTGGGGAAGAAGGTCGAAAGCTGCAAGCTCGACATCACACCCGCGAACGCTGACGCCAGCCCGACATAGGCGAAGATCAACATGCGCGTCCGGTCCACATTGACGCCCATCAACCGCGCGCTGGCCTCGTTATCGCCGATCAGGTAGATGTGTGCGCCAAATTGGTGACGGTTAAGGATGATCCAGACGATGACGGCGACCACGATCATCCAGAACATCTCGTGTTCCCAGAAATTGTTGGTTTCCCCTACCAGGACTTTGCTGAGATTGGCGTTACGCAGTTCAAAGAAGGTTTTCATGCTGCCTTCAATCGTCACCTGGACCACGCCGCGCCAGAAGAACATGGTCCCGATGGTGGCGATCAGCGATGGAATGCCGAGCTTGACGATGATAATGCCATTGACTAACCCGGCCAGGAATCCGGTCACCAGACTGCTGACGAACGCTAATTCCAGGCTGCCGGTTTCGTCGTAGATGTACCAGAAGCCGACCATGCCGACCGCCATGATCGAGCCGAACGAGAGGTCCATTTCCCCGGCGATGACGACCATCGTCAGCGGCAGCGCCACGATGCCGTACAGCGGAACCGAGAACATCAGCGAGGCGTAAATTTCTTTGGATTGGAAGGTTTCGGGCGCAGCGAAGAAAAACCATATCCACATCACGATTAAAACGCTTACAATGCCCATTTGCGAGGCATTTTTGCGCGCAAAACGAAGTGCGGTTTTGCGTATATCCTGGGAGTGTTCAGCCCGCGCGGGTTCAACGTGTGAAGTCATAATGGCTAAAACCTTTTTTAGTCTAAGCTGCCGGTCTGGGCGACGCGGTGCATTTTTTCGACGAGATTATCCAGTGTGATGTCGGCGGTTTTGAATTCCCCGGCGACCGTGCCGCGATCCAGCACAACGACGCGATCCGCGACCGAATACACATGGAAGACGTTGTGATCGATGAAGATGGCCGATTTGCCCGCTTCCTTGATGCCGCGCACGAACTCGATCAGTTTGCGCGTTTCTTCCAATGAGAGGCCCATTGTTGGCTCATCAAGGATGATCAGGTCGGCGTGGAAATACAGCGCGCGCACAATCGCCACGCCCTGTTTTTCGCCGCCGGAAAAGGTCTTGATCACCGAGTCGGGCGATACGGCCAGTGAGGTGAATCCCATTGATTCGACCATCAAGCGGTGCGTTTCTTCGCGCATTTTTTTAATTTCGAGAAAGCCCAGTGGATTTTTGAGTTCGCGGCCCAGGAAAATATTGCGCCACAGCGTTTGTTGGTCGGCCAGGGCGCGTTCCTGGTAGACCGTTTCAACCCCTAGTTGGCGCGCTTTGGGCACGGTCAGGTTGTGGACGCGCTGGCCGTTGAAATAAATCTCGCCCTGGCTGGGGCGGTAGTAACCTGTGACAATTTTGATCAGCGTGGATTTGCCCGCGCCGTTATCGCCCAGCAGTCCTACGACTTCGTTGTGGCCGACATGAAAATTGACATGGTGCAGCGATTGGACTTCGCCAAAGTTTTTGTGAATATCGCGTAGTTCCAGCCGGTAGTCCATCGAGT
>JAFGTJ010000230.1 GCA_016934195.1 Anaerolineae bacterium
CCGTCAACCGGTGTCCACAGCCGCCAGAAAAACAGCGCCCACAGCGCCGTCAGGACGATCACGGCGACGATGGCGGGCCGGGTCAGGAAGGCGGTCAGGCGGTTGGGTGGATTCATGGCGATTCAAAAACCAACATGGGACGCAGATTCACGCAGATAAACACCGATCAAGACAGATCAACCGGAACGCTGTGTAATGTATTGGGCGCAGCAGAGCGTATATCGCCCGGTCCAAAAGCGCAAATTACCGGCGTGTTTAGCGGTGACTTCGCTCTATCTTTTCTCCTTAAACAGACTATCTCTGTGTGCTCTGTGTCTCTGTGGTGCAATTTTTTCGCCCTAATGACCGGCTGTATTTCCCGCCGCATAACGAAACTCGCCAGCAGGCCAGCGGCGCGGTAGACTTGGGGCATCGTGGCGTTTGGACTTGGCAATCGCCCGGCTCCTGATGATAATAACGGTATGCAGAATCGAAATCGAATGGAAACGGAACTAATCCGCACGGCCCACAACCTGACGATTGAACTCGGCCCGACCCGCTGGCGGCTGTTAAATGGCCCGCTCTCTGCCGCTCTGTTGGATGCGCACGATGGCACGCTGACCTGTTCGCCCGCGTTTGCCAGGGCGCGCCGACTGCCCGAAACGGACCCGCTTCAACCGGTGGACGTGGCGCGCGTGGTGGTCGGATGGGCACCGGAACACGCGGCATGGCATTTGGGACTGCTGCTGGCGGCTCATCCCGATCACGATTACCGCCCGCGCTGGTGTGGGTTGGCAAGCTGGCCGAGCGGTGACGCCGCCGAATACGCAACCCCGGCGCGGCTGGCCGGGCAGTCACTCGCCCGCATCCTGGATCGGCCTTTCCACCTGGTCCCGCCCCCACGTCCCGCGCCCGATTCTCTGGACGATACCCAACCGCTCGAAGTCACCGCCCCGATCTCGGCAGTGACCCCGGAACTGGTCGCGGAACCGGACATCGCGCCGCGTAACGCGCCCCTGGTCTTTGATGACTGGCGGTTGGTGCGCGTGCCGCAAGGGTACGTGTGGCGGCGGCGCGCCGGTTGGATCATGGGACAGGTGATACGCGGCGCGGGGATGTTGATCGCGGCGGTATTGTTCGTGGCGCTCGGCATCGGCACGCAAACCAACGGACTCGCCAGCGTCAGCCCCGGCTGGCTGCCCTGGATGGGAATCGCGGTGGCGGTGGTGTTGGTGGGGCAGGCGGGTTTATTATGGTGGCGGGCGTTGTCCGC
This sequence comes from Anaerolineae bacterium, assembly GCA_016934195.1. Classification (GTDB taxonomy): domain Bacteria; phylum Chloroflexota; class Anaerolineae; order Aggregatilineales; family Aggregatilineaceae; genus JAFGTJ01. Next base: position 1,253 of record JAFGTJ010000230.1, read on the forward strand.
TGCCGACGTGGTATTCGATCTGGCGCGCGGCGAAGTGTGCCGCCAGGGACGGCTGTTGGGCGGGGCGCGCTGGCGCGTGCCGTTTAATGCTATCGAATACCTGCTGATCTCGCAGTCGCCCGCCCGCCCGCAGGGACGCAGCGAGGCCGGTGATACGATGCGGTTGGTTCAGGAAGTCTGGCTGCACATCTATGACGGTGTGCGTTTCCGCGAGATCGTGGCGTTGGGGAGCGTGGAAGGCCAATCTGCCCAGTGGGACCGGGTGCGCCGTTCTCACAAACGCAAGGGCCGCCGCCGCTTGTGGCTGCGACAGTTAGATACCTCCGCGCATCACGCCGCCCGGCTGCTGGCCGATGCGCTGGATACCGAGGTCTGGTTGGATATTCGCTGAGAGGCGCGAGGCGACGATGGGATTTGATATCTTGTCACGAATGGGCAGCGGACGGCAGACCACGCGCTTTCTGCTGTTGGGCGTCATATTGATCACGCTGCCGTGTTACTGCCTGGGCGCGGTGCTGCTGGCAATCGCGCCCGATGACGACAACGCGACCACCGAACCGATCCCCACGATCCCGACGTTGGGCGGTATGACGGCTTCTCCCATGTCGTCCCCGTCGATTACGCCGTTCCGCACCCCGACCTTCACCCAGGCGTATACCGGGCCGACGCCGCCGCAGCTTTACCTGCCGACCAATACCCTGTTTGCATGGCCGACCTTCACGCCGCTGTCAACCTGGACGCCGTCCTCGCTGGCGACTTCGACCTTTGCGCCCACTCTGACCACGATTCCGACCGCGACGCTGGCCCCGTCCAGCACCGCCGCGCCGCCGACCCAGACCCCGCTGCCGACCAATACTCCGGCTCCGACCCTGACGCCGCTGCCGACCAGTACCGCCGCGCCGCCCACCGAGACACCGTTCCCGACCCTGACGCCGCTGCCGACCAATACCCTGCCGCCGGAACCGCCCTCACCGACGCCGGAAGAATTTATAGAGAGTCAGCCGCCGGATAGTGACCCTGACAGCCCAGGATAATATTCATGTCTTTTGATCTCAAAGCGCATCTCAAGCAGTTGTGTGAAACACCCGCCCCCAGCGGGCACGAAGACCCGGTCCGTGACGTGATCCGCGCAGCGTGGGCCGGTCTGGTGGACGACTGCCGGACCGACAGCCTGGGCAACCTGATCGCCGTCCAGTACGGCACCGGGCCGGAACCGCGCCGCCGCGTGATGCTGACCGCCCACATGGACGAGATCGGCCTGATCGTGGCCGAAATTCGGGACGGTTTTATCCGTGCCGAATCCGTCGGCGGGATCGACACCCGTGTACTGCTGCACCAGCCGGTCCTGGTACACGGCCAGCAGCGGACGCTCAAGGGCCTGTTTGGAGCCGCGCCGCCGCACATGGCGCGCAGCCGGAAAACCTACCCCGAAGCGGACGAATTATGGATCGATGTGGGCCTGCCGCACGATGACATGGCGGAACTGGTGCGCGTGGGCGACCTGATCACGTTTGACGCGCCCGTGATCGACCTTAAAAACGAGCGGCTGGCCGGGAAGTCGATGGACAACCGGGTATCGGTCGCCGCCGTGACGCTGTGTCTGGACGAACTGCGCCGCGTGGCGCATTCCTGGGACGTGGTGGCCGTCGCCACCGTGCAGGAGGAACGCGACAGGATAGGCGCGATCACCGCCGCCTACCAGGAGCCGACCGATATCGCCATCGTGATCGACGGCACGTTTGCCGCGCAGTCCGGCGCGTCCGACGATGACACCTTCGCGTTGGGCGGCGGTCCGACCATTGGCCGGGGACCGAATTTTCACCCGCTGCTGGTTCAGAAGTTCCGGGACGCGGCGAAAGCCCACGAGATCAAGACTCAGGTCGAGGTGCTGCCCGGTGACAGCGGGACCGACGCCTGGTTGATCCAGGTCAGCCGCGCCGGGATTTTGTGCGTGCTGCTGGGTATTCCCATGCGTAATATGCACACGCCGGTCGAGGTGGTCGATCTGCGCGATGTGCGCCGCACGGCCCGCCTGATCACGGTTTTTATTACCGGGTTAGAACCGGATTTCCTGGCGGAGATCGCGTGGCCGGAAAACTGTGAGGCCCCCAAATGATGATCGGATTGATAATCGGATATTGTGAAAAGAGCCTCACCCCTAGAGCGTGTTATGCACTATAGCAGACTGGTGGCTGGCCGTTGTCCCGTAAGTTTACCCCTCCCTAAATCCCTCCCCGTAAACG
>JAFGTJ010000231.1 GCA_016934195.1 Anaerolineae bacterium
ACAATCGTCACCGCGATCAGGATCAGCAGCAGCAGCCGCAGCGCTTCGGTCGGCAGTCGCAGCGTTTTTGCCAGCGTGGGATCAAACGAAATGATCATGAATTCCTTAAAAAACAGCGCCACCAACGCCAGCACGACCAGCCCGAATCCCCACACCAGTCGGAGATCGCTTTCCGACACGCCGAGAATCTGCCCGAACAAAATATGGGACAGGTCGCCCGCGTAGTTGTCGATCCGCGAGATCATGGCGATCCCCAACGCGAACATGGCCGCGAATACGACCCCAATCGCGGTATCTTCCTTGATTTTCTCGTGCCGCGTCAGCAGGCCAATACCCAACGCGCTGAACACGCCCGCAAACAATCCACCCCAGAACAGACCGTCCGTTTTGCCGTTGGAGCGCTGGTACACGAACGCCACCCCCGGCAGGATCGAATGGGCCAGCGCGTCCCCGAAAAAGGCCATGCCGCGCACGACGACATACGTGCCGATCACGCCGCTGACCACGCCAACCACGACCGCCGCTTCCAGGCTGCGCGCCAGCAGCGGGTAGCGCAGCGGTTCAAACAGCAGCGCGTCCAGGTTGACCCACAACACGATCCACCCATCGCGCAAGATATCCAGAAATGCCAACCCCATGATACTGTGCCTTTCCAGTCATTTGAGGAGACTGTGCCACAAAGCGCCCGAATGATCAATACCCGGTTCGGCGCGAAAGACAGCCATGAGTCAACCTGTTCACAGGTCCATTGTATAGTATACTTATTAAAAACGCGGTGTTTGGGAAATAGTATGGGGAACCGACGCTTTTTCACGAAACAATACATAGCAGCCGCCCGGCAGCAAGTCAGCGGCGGGGTTAAAACGTTGGCGCTTGCCCCGGCGTATTTCTACCGTCCCCCCTCTGGCGCGGGCCTCAGCAGCGCCTCAACGCCGCCGGTCTATTCGCCGCCGCCGCCGCCCAAGCCGCCGCCCGGCAAGTTCCGCAAGGCCAAAAACAGTTACGACAAGCTGCGCGACCGGGCGCGCAATAACAGCATGTCGTGGTGGGGACTGAAGATCGTGCAGGGGCTGCTGTTTGGCTGCGGGCTGGCCCTGTTTGGCGTCACGCTGGGCGCGCCGTTTTTGATGCTCGATGGCGTGGAATGTTTTGCCTCGATTGGGCTGGTATTCGTCCTGGCAAGCACCGCGCTGGCCTTGCGCTACATCCTGGCCCCGATTACGTGCCAATGGCTGGTCACGGTGCCGGAAGGCGAATATTACGTGCTGGAAGACTACGAGCACTTTACCCTGGAATATCTCGAATCCGGGCGGTTGATCATTCCCTGGCGGTTGAATACCCGCGTGGTGCCCTACGTGAAATTCAAAGGGGTCAGCGCCTCCACCAAGATCGAGCATGTGCTGCACGCTCAGAATATCGTGGTCGTCATTGAAGTTCGCGCCACCATGAGCTTTAACCCGGCGCGCGCCGTACCCCAAACACATCCCCGGCTGCGCCAGATGACCAGGCCGGAAGCCTTCCAAAACATGATCGTGGGCAATATTACCGAAGCGGTTCACCGCCACTTGCAGCAGTTGAACCCGACCGCGCCGTCTAACAGCCGCCCCTACGTGCAGACGATTGAAAGCGCCGTGATCGAAAAGCTGCGCGGGTTGGAACCGATGGGACTCACGCTCAGCGGCGAATACCCGGTAGGCGCGCGCATTCATGCCCCGAAACGTTTGGACGATGCGTTCCAGCAGGCCCAACAACTCAACGCCGCGCGATCCCGGTACGATCATGACCAGAGCTTGCGCGATATTGCCGATCTCGCGGCGCGGTTAGGTATCCCACTCGAAGAAGTGTACCGGGTCTATTATCTCTACCAGCGCGTGATGCCGCCCATGCCGTCGGCGTCGTCTGCGCCGCCCGTGCTGCGGCGGCGTCCCCCGGCGCGCCAGGGCTTCTACGGCGATCCGAACCAATACGCCGATGAATATTATATTCCGCCCGCCGCCAACCAGCCGCTCCCCGGACCGCCGCCCCCGAATTATCCCCCGGCGGACCCCGGACCGGGTGGGTACAGTTCGCCATCCAACGCACCGCGCAACCAGCCGCGTTATGATCGCAATGTGTGGATCAACATGGATAGGACGCAGATACGGTCACAGTCCAACCCGCCGCCCGATCCACCGCCCGACATGGGACAGACTCAGATTCACAACCCGCCGCCGGTTCCCCCCCCATCACACCGGCCCGCGTCCAGGCCGCCGGAGCCGGAAAATCCGACGCCCGTCCCGCGCCGGACGCCGACCGATCCGCTGCTCAAGCGGCGGCGGCGTGCCAGCAGCCACCATCCCGCGCCGGATGATGAGAATTAGAGTGATAGAAAAAACGTCTTGAAACCTCAATCTCTCCGTTTGCCAGAACAAATCAGCACGGAACGCCTGATATTGCGTTGTTATCGTGAAGGCGAAGGGGCAACATTCTTTGATCTCGTCCAACGGAATATCGAACATTTTCGTATTGCCGTCCCTGAAAACTGGCTGACGATTCCGGGACCAGACGACGCCGAAAACCTGATTCGTGAATTCATCGGAGCCTGGATTCAGCATCAGGCGTTCTTTTTCAGCATGTGGGATCGCGCCACCAATACGCTGCTTGGGCACATTCCCCTGTTCGATCCTAACTGGCAGGTTCCGCGCATTGAGGTCGGCTACATTTTGGGCCAGGAATACCAGGGCAAAGGGTACATGACCGAAGGCGTGCGCGCCTGCGTCCGGTTCGCCTTTGATCATCTGAACATGAACAAAATGCTGCTGTACTGCCGCGAAGATAACGTGCCTAGCTACCGTTTGGCCGAGCGCGTCGGCTTCAAACGTGAAGGGTTACAACACGATCATATCCTGCGCCCGGATGGCACGTTAACTGGCAGGCTGTGTTATGGGATGACGGTGGCGGATTACCAGGAACTTGTGACGACCTGGGAATAGCACGAAACTCACGAAACTGACGCTTCCAAATCGCTTGGCCCACCGGCCCCCTACGACGCCCCGGTGTTACACCTCGTTGGTATTGATTTCGCTATGCCATTACTTGATAATCGAACATGGGCCATCACCGCCGGGCCGGGGATTTTTACGTGTTCTTTGCGACCGGCAGCGAACAACCGGCGGTGATACCACGTATCATCAGGTGGGAGCATTTCTATCAGGGGCAAGCTCTGCGCTACGCAGAAAGGGGAACCAACGAGATGCAACGCAGCAAACAATGGATCACGCTCAGTGTGGTGCTGGTGATGGTGGCGGTCAGCGCTGCCGCGCCGGTTATAAACCAATCCGGCACAGCGCTCGCGCGCCAGACCGACCAACCGCTGGTATTTTTGAAAGACGGCGATATCTGGTCCTGGAACGGCAGCGCCGTCACACGGCTAACGACCTGGGGCTATAACGAACGCCCCATTCTCTCGCCTACCGGCCAATGGATCGCCTACAACTCCTGGGCGCAGATCACGATTGATGCCGTCAGCGCCGGGCAGCCGGTGATGGGTTTTATTCCCAGCAATATCTGGGTGATGGACCCGCGCACCGGCACATCCTCGGCTTTCCGCGCCGCCGACCAGCCCGCCAATGCGGTGTTAAATGGGGACATCGCACAGACTCGCGCCGTGATGCGCGGGACTCCGACCTGGTCGCCGGGGGGCGATCAGCTCGCCTGGGTAGAACTGGCTGTACCGGAGTCTTTTTACCAGTTGGTCGTATTCGATATGAGCAGCCGGACCAGCCGCGTGCTGGTATCGGGCCTGCCCAGTCCCTTTGCCGACGGCGGTTTTATCCCGGTACATGACGTGATCTGGAGCGCGAAAGGGATCATAGTCGTGAATCTGGCGGTCAACAGCGCCACAAGCGATTTCGAGGAAACGCTGTACCTGTATGATCCGGCCAGCGGCGCGCAGATATCCGTTGGACAGATCGGCAGTTCCGCAACCGAATTCCCGTTCCAGCGCGAACTGGTGATGTACAACAACACCGAATATTTTGGCGTGCTGTATCCCTCCGGTAAGCGTTTCTTGATCGAACCGGCCTCGCTCCAGCAGCAGGATATGCCCGCGCTGCCGGAACTCATCAGCCGGTTTGTCCCGGACAACAGCGCAACGGCCTTTGTAGGGGCCAGCATTGACGCTAACAGCAACCTCACCAAAACCTGGACCGTCGTGTATCCCAACCGGACACAGGACGACCTGCTGAACTTCACGGGCGAGGACTGGAATATCGGAGTCGCGCCGGATGGTCGGGCAGTGGCCTACTTCAGTGACGCGCTGCACATCTGGCGGGATGGGCAGATATCGACCGTGCCCGGTACGGAGGGAGTCGCTTCGCCCTGGGATGTGGGCCTGGCGTGGAGTCCGACCGGCTGGCGCGTGCGGACCGATTGGCCCGGTACGGGCAGCGGTAGCGGCGGCTCCGGCGGTGGCGCGGTAGCCTGCACACTGGCTCCGCGCCTGTCGATTGGCGCGTCGGGGCAAGTGCTGCCCGGTCTGCCCAACGTGATCCGCAGCCAGCCCCGGCGCGGCACGGACAGCCCAATCATCGGTGAGATTCCCGGCGGCGGCGTGTTCACGGTGCTCAACGGCCCGCAGTGCGGCCCGGAAGGGCGTTACTGGTGGCAGGTCACGTACCAGGGTATCACCGGCTGGACGGCGGAAGGTCAAAGTGGTATTTACTGGCTGCAACCCTATCAGGTCAGCCCGCCGCCGGTCACATGCACGCTTGCCCCACGCCTGACGGTTGGATCGACGGCGATGGTGCTGCCCGGTCTGCCCAACGTGATCCGCACGCAGCCCCGGCGCGGCGCGGACAGCCTGATCATCGGGCGTATCCCTGGCGGCGGCTTCTTCACCGTCCTGAGCGGCCCGCAGTGCGGCCCGGAAGGACGTTACTGGTACCAGGTGAACTATAACGGCGTGGTGGGTTACACCGCCGAAGGCGAACGCGGGACGTACTGGCTCGCGCCGTTCGGCTGCCGCGCCAGCCCGCTGCCGCGCCTCGCGCCCGGTATGCAGGCTGTCGTGACGCCCGGCGCGCCGAATCGGCTGCGCAGCGGCCCCGGCACGAATTACGACACCATCGGGCAGATTCCCGGCGGCGGCTTCTTCACCGTCCTGAGCGGCCCGCAGTGCGGCCCGGAAGGGTGGAGCTACTGGCGCGTGCAGTACGGCAATCAGGTCGGGTGGACCGCTGAGGGCGATGGCGGCACCTACTGGCTGGAGCCGTACCAGTGGGTGCCCAACCCCGTGCCGACGCCCGCGCCGGTGACATGCAGCCCCACGCCGCGTTTGCAGGTGGGTGTGGCCGGGCGCGTGCTCCCTGGCGAACCAAACGCGCTCCGCAGCCAGCCCCGGCGCGGCAGTGACAGCGCCCTGCTGCTGAATATCCCGGCGGGCGGCATCTTCGGAGTCGAAAGCGGCCCGGTCTGCGACAGCGAGGGCATCTGGTGGTGGCGTGTCGATTACCAGGGTGTGAAAGGCTGGACGCCGGAAGGTCAGGCCGGGGTGTACTGGGCCGAACCGTATCCCGGCGATGGTCCCGGCACGGCGTGTATGATCTCCAACCTGGCGATTGGTGCGACGGGTTACGTCGTGCCCGGCCCGGCGAACGTCCTGCG
>JAFGTJ010000232.1 GCA_016934195.1 Anaerolineae bacterium
AAAATAGCGTGATCGGTGATTAGCCCCTCCCCAAACCCCTCCCCGCAAGCGGAGAGGGGCTTAACGGTGAGCCGACTCTCCCCCTTTTTCCGCCTGCGGGTAAAGGGGGCCGGGGGATAGGGGCTAACTCCAAGTCGATCACGTTATTCTGCGGAGCTACCGTACCACACGCTACTGTCTAAAAACAATACGAGCCTGCATATATTCTGATACAGGCTCGTATACAAATGTGGTTCCGATCAGGCTACCGGAGATCAGTACGCAATATCGACCGCTTGTCCCGTAGCCGACGACTGCACGATTGCATCGCAGATCACCGCGTTGTGATACCCATCGACAAACGTCGCCCCGTAGGGATCAACCGGTGTGTTGTTGACAATCGCCTCAAAGAAATGGTGGAACTCATGCGCGAATGAATGCTCCCATCCAATCATATGCCCATGCGGCCACCAGTTCGCCCAATATGGATGGAACCCCTCGCTGATCAGGGCATTGTGAAAACCCCTGGTTTCTTTCGGATCGTCGCCGTTCCAGAATACATTCAATTCATTGAGCCGTTCCAGGTTAAACTGAATGGATCCGTTTTCGCCGTTGATCTCAAAGCTGTTGAAATTCTTGCGTCCGGGGCAGAAGCGCGATGCCTCGACCGTGCCAATCGCGCCACCCTCAAACTCCATCAGCGCGACGAATCCGTCATCCACATCGGATTTGACCAGCTTGCCAGACCCGTCGGGACGCTGCGGCATCCAGTTATGAGTCAGGCCCATGACTTTTTTCGGTTCGCCGACCAAAAACCGGGCCAGATCGATGATGTGCGCACCGAGATCGCCCAATGCACCGCTTCCGGCAATCTCTTTTTGAAAACGCCAACTGATCGGCATCGTGGGGTCCATGCCCCACTCCTGCAAATAAACCGCCCGCCAGTGATAGATTCTGCCGAGTTTGCCGCTCTCGATCAGCTTGCGTGCCTGCATAATCGCGGGGACGAAACGGTAATTGAAAGCCACCATATGTTTGACGCCTGCTTTTTCGACCGCGTCAAGCATCGTTTTGGCTTCTTCCGCAGTACGGGCAAGGGGTTTTTCGCAAAAGACGTTTTTGCCCGCTTGCGCAGCGGCGATGCTCGGTTCGGCATGAGCATCATTCGGGCCGCCGTTGTCAAAAACCTGGATCGCATCGTTTTCAAGCATCTTGCGCCAGTCGGTATAGTAGCCCTCGTAGCCGTAGCGTCGGGCGGCTTCGGAGACAGCCTCTTCATTACGGCCACACACCGCCACCAGACGCGGAATCGCCACCGGGGGATACATCATATACGGGATTTTCTTGAATGCATTGGTATGCGCCTTGCCCATAAACGCATAGCCCAACATGCCGATGCCGATTTCAGGCACGTCACCTGAGGACTTCGCGCCCGCCATACTCGTGAATCCACCTGCATCACCCATGAGTTAAACTCCTTTTCGTCTAGCTCTCGGCAAACGCTGCGTCAAAGGCCACAGCCGACGGTGTGAAATCGTTCTTGCGCACGAACTCGCAGGCTTCACGCGCACCATGCTCGCGATCCATGCCGGAGTCTTCCCATTCCACCGACAGCGGTCCCTGGTAATTAACACGATTCAGGGCGCGAACGATGCCCTCAAGGTCCACATCGCCATGCCCAGGCGAGACAAAGTCCCAGCCGCGATGTACATGACCAAACCCAAGATGCGACCCCAGAATGCTGTTGCGTCCACTCAGTTTCACTTTCGAATCCTTCACATGGACGTGGAATATCCGGTCGGGATAGCTCAGGATGAACTCAACCGGATCAAACAACTGGTGGACAAAGTGACTCGGATCAAAATTGAAGCCAAAAGCCTTGTGCCCCTTCAGTGCGTCGAGTGTACGCCCCGCAGTATAAATATCGTAGGCAATCTCAGCCGGGTGACATTCCAGCGCGAATCGCACGCCTTCCTGCTCGAAAACGTCGAGAATCGGCGTCCACCGCGCGGCGAATTCGGCGTATCCCCGGTCGATCATCTCCTGCGAAGTCGGCGGAAACGGATAAAGCATATGCCAGACCGGGCTGCCGGTAAACCCGTTCACCACGCTTTTGCCAAACGCCGCTGCCGCACGCGCCGTATTTTTGAGTTCTTCCGCGCAGCGCTGCCGCACACCGTCAGGATCGCCATCGCCCCATAAATGCGGCGGCAGAATGGCCTTGTGACGCTCATCAATAATCGCGTCTGCCACACACTGGCCCACCAGGTGCGTACTGATTGCAAAACACTGTAAGCCATGTTTCTCTAAAATATCCTGGCGTGTTTTCAGATACCCATCATCCGACAGCGCCTTATCGACTTCAAAATGATCACCCCAACAGGCTAACTCAAGGCCGTCATAGCCGAAGCTCTTCGCTTTTTCCGCCATGACATCGAGTGTCAAATCTGCCCACTGTCCGGTAAAAAGTGTTACAGGCCGTGCCATAATTTTTTCCCTTTCTTCTTTAGGTACTAAGACAACGAAACACCGATCCCAGGTACATGCTTGTCCTGAGTTGCAGCCACTTCACGCGCGCCCAGATACACCAGGCTGGCAGGCACCAGGCCGACCAATATCAACAAAGGAATCTTCGCGGTGCGATAGTCGCTCTCGGCGTCATCTTTGATCTGGGCTTTTTCCGTGTCATCTTTAAAATCCCACAAAGTTTGCCCAAATCCATACGGTTCGTGTGGTTTCGCATCACTGATCGTGACAAACGCGATCACTGCCCACACAACCACGCCGAGTATCAGCCCGATGATATGCGCCTGTTGGCTCAAAGGCGGCAAACGGCGGCTCTGGCGTGTGGGCATGGGGGTGAGATGACTCCACACCATAAACGCCATCAGCGACCCCAGCAGCAGCAAAAAGCCCACCTCATAAGCGAACAACTTCCACCCCTGGAACAACCCCACCACGCCGAGCAAAATGCCCGCGATGATGATTCCTTCAATGGGGCGGTAGGAGCGCTGCGGCACCTTGCCCTCTAAAGCGACGGCAACCACCACGATCAGGCACACGAATCCCAAAATGACTGACACAAACACCGCCACAAACGGGATCGCTTTGATCAGCACGTCGTTCTGCCGTTCGTCGGAGAGCGTCTCGGCATATTGGCTGAATCCCCAACCAAATGCCAACAGGATCGCTATGGTAATCACAAATCCCCTGGTAATACGAAAAAGCCGGTTTTTCATGAATTTTCTCTCTACAACTCCCGCGCTTCTAGGACGAGAACGTAAACGCTGGCAAATCCATGGTTCTGCCGTCTTGCATCGCGGACTCGTGCGCCAGAATGCCAACGGCGGTCCAGTTCGCAGACTGCTTCGCATTCGGGAAGGGATCGCGCCCCTCGACAATGCTCATGATGAACTCGTGCGTCATGTGCGGGTGTGATCCGCCATGCCCCGCGCCCTGGATAAACGAAAGATGCTGCTGATCCGCGCCATATACGCCTTTTGTTGTAAAGCGCTGGATTTCTTCCGGCAGCAAATGTGCGTAATCGAGCACGTTGGTCTTATGCGGCGTCTCGCCAATATGCACCACGGGCGCTTCATGTTCGATCAACGGCCACTCAAACGCCATCTTGCTGCCGTACACGTCGAAGCTCTCGCGGTACTGCCGCGCGGTGTTGAACAGATGTCGCATCACTTCCGCCACCAGATCAGACTCCCGCATGACAATATGTGCGGTTTCAATGGCAAACGGCGAGTTATACTTGGGAATCAGAAAATCCTGAATACGTCCCGAACCAAAACACGTCACAGATTCGGCATCTTTGCGCGGCAGCGCCAGACAGGGACTCACGACATGTGTCGCGTAATGCATCGGCGGGAGTCCTTCCCAGTATCCCGGCCAGCCGAGCATTTCCTGCTGGTGTGTTGCGCGCAGATATTGGATGCGTCCCAATTTGCCAGTTTCGTAGAGTTCCTTCACATACAAAAATTCGCGCGAATAGATGACGGTTTCCATCATCATGTAATTCTTGCCTGACTCTGCCTGAGCCGCGACGATCTGTTCCAGTTCTTCAAGGCTCGTCGCCGCCGGGACGGTACAGGCAACATGTTTGCCCGCTTTTAATCCTGCGATACTCATTTTAGCATGTTCGTGAATCGGGCTGTTGATATGCACCGCGTCAATCGCCGGGTCTTCGAGCAGTTCGTAATAATCGGCGTAGCGCTTTTCGATGCCAAACGCATCCCCGACCTCGTGTAGGCGGCTTTCGGTGCGCTGGCAGATCGCGTACATATTCGTATGGGGGTGATTCTGGTAGATCGGGATGAATTCTGCGCCGAATCCCAACCCGATAATCGCGACATTAATTTTATCGGTCATCGTGTGTGCTCCTGAAACTATGGCTTGAAAAAGTCGGTCGGGGCGGAGCTTACACCGCCCGTTAGGGGCAATTCATGCGCTGCCCCTGCAAAATTAATCAGGCTAAAAGCGTCTTTAAGAATTTCAATCCCTCGCTGGCGAGCGCGTCCTGGCTGGCGGCCAACGGACGCCAGATCGCCGCCGCGCGCGCGATACTCTTCACTTGCGCGGTGAACGACTCGATCACAATGGTGCCGTCATACCCAATCTCTTTGATCGCCGCCGCGACATCATTCCACGGCACATGCCCCGATCCCGGTGCGCCCCGGTCATTCTCACAGGTATGCACATGCACCAGCCGCTTGCCCGCCGCGCGAATCGCATCCCCCAATGACCGTTCCTCAACATTCATATGGAACGTATCCAGCATCACGCCGAGCGCGGGATGATTGACGCGATCCACCACCTCTATCGCCTGTGACGCCAGATTAATGAAACTGGTTTCAAAGCGGTTCAATGGCTCCACGCCCAATACAGCGCCCCTATCGCCTGCATAGTGCGCCAGTTCGCTCAATTGCGCTACCAGCAGATCGGTGTCTCTGGCGCGCTCGTCGTCGGTCATTTGCCAGACGCGCCCCACCGCCGAATACAACGGCCCCCCCAGGGTAGTACCGCCGAGCGTTTTCACGGCGTCAATGCAGTGTTTGAGATACGCCATGCCGTTATCGCGAATGGCTTTGTCGGGGTGAATCAGATCGCGATCCGCGCTCATCGCGGCGCACACGCTGACGCCGAGTCCGTGATCGCGCAAAATCGCCGCCGCGCGCGCATAGTCGATATCCTCAGTGCCTTCCAGCGGCACCTCGAACCAATCAAACCCCATCGCCTTGACTTTGGGAGCCAGTTCAGCGATGCCCTCCGTGGTGAGTGGAGACACCCACACCCAGGTATTCACGCCAAATTTCATCTGATTTTGCTCCTGATCGTAAAATTAACATATTTTACTGCTCATACGAAAGCATTGATCACACCCGTGTGCCATTTGGTGTAAAGAAATGCAGGCGCGGCTGCACAATACTGAATTTGGGTGTGTCGCCAATCTTCAAATCGGTAATTCCCGGTACCAGACTCAGCAAATGCTGCTGACCGGATCGAAGATGGACCACTGTTTCCACGCCTAACGGCTCCGTCAGGATAATTTCGCCCTGTTGGTCGCCTGTCGGATCAATCCGCACATCTTCCGGGCGCACGCCAAGCAGAAAATCCTGCGGTATATCGACCGCTGCCGGTACCGGCAGCGTGATCTCACTATCGCAGATATGAAGCTGCCCATTCTGGCGCTCGGCTTCCAACAGGTTGATACGCGGAATGCCAACCAGTTGCGCGACAAACGTTGTCGCAGGCGTATCATAGATGTCTATGGGGGTGCCGATCTGGATAATACGTCCCTCGTCCAACACGGCGATATGATCCGCCATCGTCAGCGCCTCGATCTGATCGTGTGTGACAAACAGCGTGGTACTGCCTTCGGTTTTCTGCAAATGCTGCAATTCCACCCGCAGCGACTCGCGCAGTTTCGCATCCAGGTTGCTCAGCGGTTCATCCATCAGGAAGATACGCGGGTTTCGCACCAACGCCCGCCCAATCGAGACGCGCTGCATTTCGCCGCCGGAAAGATGCGCCGTTTTGCGATTTATCAGGTGCGAGATATGCAGTTTTTCCGCCACTTCGCGCACCCGCTTGTCGATGAAATCCTTAGACTCCCTGCGCATCGGGGAGCGTAGGGGAAATGCCAGATTGTCATACACCGTCTTAGTGGGATACAGCGAATACTGCTGGAACACAAACGCCGTATCTCGATCCGCCGGGGTGAAATCATTCACGATCATGTCATCAAACACCACGTCGCCCGCGTCTTGCTTTTCCAGCCCCGCGATCACGCGCAGTGTCGTCGTTTTCCCGGCTCCGGTAGGGCCGAGCAGCACAAAAAACTCGCCATCCTGAATCGAAAACGAGACATTATCCAGCGCGGTTACATCTTTAAACTGTTTGGTGATGCCACGCAGTTCAACATTACTCATGCGCCCGCCTCCTTCATGATGGTATGTTCGGTCTTGGGATGGAAAAAGCGCACCATCGCCGGATTGAGATCAAACGTAGTCGGCGTATTGATCGCATAGTGGGTTTCGCGGCTGGCGCGCGCCTGGATCACTTGCCCATCACAGAGATCAAGGTGCAGCATGGTATAACTTCCATGCAGGTCGGTGGCGTAAACCGTCGCGGGGAGGTCGCCCGCTGTCCCCTCGTCCGTGACCGTGACCGCTTCAGGCCGGAAACCGAGAATCACGGTGCCATCGGCATCCAGCGAACGATCCAGCGCCGGTTTCCAGTCGTCCGGTGCGGCATACGGGCCGCAAGGCAGATGCACCACTCCATCGCGATATTCGCCGGGTACCAGATTCATGCCAGGGCTGCCGATGAAGCGCGCCACGAATAGATTCGCGGGATCGTGATACACCTCGGCTGGCGTGCCAACCTGCTGTACCACCGCCGCTGACATCACAACGATCCGATCTCCCATCGCCATCGCCTCGATCTGGTC
>JAFGTJ010000233.1 GCA_016934195.1 Anaerolineae bacterium
CGCGCTGGAACGCGGCTCGAAGTTCGCCATCCGTGAGGGTGGTCTGACCGTCGGTGCCGGTGTCATCACCAGCATCATCGAGTAACATTACTGAGCAATGCTCAAGGCTGGATGGTGAACTATGGCAAAGAAGAAAGATGTCCGGTTGGTTATCCACTTTGCTTGCACTGAATGCAAAGAGCGGAACTATACCAGCATGAAAAACCGGCGCAACGACCCGCAGCGGCTTGAACTGAACAAGTATTGCTCGCGGTGCCGGAAACACACACTACATCGTGAGACTAAGTGACCTAAGTACCTGGTGAGTTTACAATGGGGTCTTCATGGCCCCATAATCTAGGGGTGTAGCTCAATTTGGCAGAGCAACGGTCTCCAAAACCGTAGGCTGTGGGTTCGAGTCCTACCACCCCTGCCTGATGACTTACTCGCTACGTTTAGACACCGTCCTTGCGACGGTGTCTTAGATATTGGCAGTTGTTCATGTCGAGGAGTGAATAGTGGCACGCACACGTACTCGTACTGTAAGCAAAGCCGACGATAACGGCAAAAAAGCAGCGGTCCGGGCGCAGCGGAATGACGCGGACGTGGAAGAATCCGGCCAAACGGCCCGGAAAGATCGTCCCACACCCAGCACCCGTGACGCCAAACCGCGCAGTTCCGGTTCCACCGGGCTGATCCACCGTATCCCAGTGGTACGCAGCGTCTACACTTACTTCAAGGGTGTCGCCAGCGAAATGCGGAAAGTTACCTGGCCGAATCGTGAAGAAACAACCCGGCTGACCGGGGTAGTGCTAGGCGTGACAGCAACCTTTGCCATCGGGCTGGGCGCGCTGGACGGTTTCTTTAGTTGGTGGTTCCGGCAAGCTTTCCATGCTGATTCGGAATGGCTTTTCCTGGTTGTTGCCGGAGGCGTGGCCGTCACCGTCAGCGGAGCTTACGCCCTGCTGCGCCATCGTATCTAACGACTCTACGGCAGTTTCAACCGGCTGAGGAGTAGCGTTTCGATTCGCTGGGCAGTGACCGAAGGTAAGATGAAAGGGTGTTGTGATGTTCGACGACAACTATGATGATAAAAACGTGGACTTTGACCCGGAACCCGTTTATTTGGACGAAGACGCCCAAAAAGCAGACGACCCTTCCAGCCAGCGAAACGACGATTTAGGCGACATCTCTTCCGTACTCGGCAGCGGCCTCAAGGACGATAAACCGTCCGACGACGACACGGCCAATCGCCACTGGTACGTTGTACACTGCTACTCCGGCCAGGAAAATAAGGTACGGCACTCCATTGAGCAGCGCATCGATACGATGGGGATGCAGGACAAAATTTTTGACGTGGTGGTGCCCACCGAAGAAGAGATCGAAGTCAAAGAAGGCAAACGCCGAACAATTGAGCGCCGTGTTTTTCCCGGCTATATCCTGGTCCAGATGGTGATGGACGAGGACTCGTGGTACGTGGTGCGTAATACGCCCGGTGTCACCGGCTTTGTGGGCATGGGCAACGAACCAACTCCGCTGCGCCCGGAAGAAGTTGTCCAGATTATGCGGCGGATGGAAGCCGAAGCGCCCAAGATCAAAGTGACGTTCCGGCCCGGCCAGAAAGTGCGCATCATCGACGGCCCATTCAACGAATTTATTGGCACGGTGGGCGATATTGATATGGAGAAAGCAAAGGTGCGGGTGTTGGTTTCGTTCTTCGGACGCGAAACCCCGGTCGAGCTGGACTTTTTGCAAGTCGAAAAAGCCTGATCGCCCCACTCACACCCTGATTGAACGGATAGACCGGCGGCGGCCCCCTTCATGGGGGACGCTCTCTGTATGATGATAAGGACCCAATGTCATGGCAAAGAAAGTCAAAGCAGTTGTCACCCTCCAGATTCCGGCGGGAAAAGCAAATCCCGCGCCGCCCATTGGCCCCGCGCTGGCTCAGCATGGGATCAACTTGATGGGTTTTTGTAAGGAATACAATGCCCGTACCGGCAACCGTATCGGTGAGATCGTCCCGGCTGAGATCACGATCTTCAGCGATGGGTCGTTCCGGTTCATTCTGAAAAGTCCGCCGACCGCCTTCCTGATCCGCAAGGCCGCAGGGCTGGATAAAGGCTCATCGGAACCGAACCGGAATAAAGTAGGCCAACTGACGCGCCAGCAGGTCCGCGAAATTGCGGAAATCAAGATGAAAGACCTCAACGCGATTGACATGGAAGGCGCAATGCTTCAGATCGAAGGCACGGCGCGCAGCATGGGCGTTGTGATCGCTGACTAAGTGTCTATCTGTAAATTCATTTTAGTAGGGACGCTGCTTGCTGC
Source organism: Anaerolineae bacterium (assembly GCA_016934195.1). Classification (GTDB taxonomy): domain Bacteria; phylum Chloroflexota; class Anaerolineae; order Aggregatilineales; family Aggregatilineaceae; genus JAFGTJ01. The sequence goes on from JAFGTJ010000233.1 coordinate 2,311, forward strand.
GCCCAAGAATTTACGGATAGGTTAAGTAGAACCCAGTTAAATCAGGTATGTGGGAGGGCCAGCGGCCCACTCGCACCACACAGGAGTAAACATCATGCCCAAACGAGGCAAACGATATCAGGAAGCCATCGCCAAGATCGATCCACAGAACCTCTACAGCCCAACCGAAGCCATTGAACTGGCAAAGGGAGCGGCTACCGCTAAGTTCGATGAAACGGTTGAACTTCACCTGCGCCTGGGCATCGATCCCCGACACAGCGACCAGCAGGTCCGTACCACCGTCATCCTGCCGCACGGGTTGGGTAAAACCGTGCGCGTGCTGGTCTTCGCCGAAGGTGAAGCCGCCCGCATCGCACAGGAAGCAGGCGCGGATTTTGTCACGGATGACGAGATGATCTCGCGGATCGCCAACGAAGGTTGGACCGAATTTGACGTAGCGCTGGCCGTACCGGATATGATGCGCAAGATCGGGCGGTTGGGGCGTGTCCTGGGGCGCAAGGGCCTCATGCCCAATCCGAAAGCCGGGACGCTGGTTCCACCGGAAGACATCCCGCGCGCCATTGAGGAAGCTCGCGCCGGTCGCGTGGAGTTCCGCAACGACAAGACCGCCAATATTCATGTGCCCATCGGCAAGGCCAGTTTCACGGTGGAACAGTTGGAAGGCAATATGACTGCCGTCATGGACGCGATCCGCCGCGCTCGTCCCTCTGCCGCCAAAGGCGTGTATGTACGCCGCTGCGTGGTTACGACCACGATGGGACCCGGCATCAAAATCGACCCGAATACCGCACTTGCTATGACACCCTGAGCGGTCCCTTGAGCAATTAACGCATTACCGTTCAATGCTTTCTCGCCCGGAAGATGCTTACTATCTTCCGGGTTTTTGATTCTGGGTGGAGATTACGGAGTGACCGTCGGGGAGGGGTATAGATAAGCGGCGGCGCTGTTGCACAGATTCCGGCCACCGGCATCCAGCCAGAGGGCCAATGTTTTACTGGTGTCGCGCCCGTTCACCACGTCATCCCACAAGCCGGTTGCCCACCGGTAATAATACTGGGTTTCCGCCGCCCACAGACTGGAATCGATCTGGGTCACGCTGGGGCCGCCGTTGTAACAGGCTAAAGCCAATCCCAGGTCCCAATTGGCAAACAGTGTCAGGCATTCGTAAAACACGTTCATCCCGTATTGCACATTGATGTCGGCGTTGAGCATATTATCACCGTCGTCAAAATGAAACGGCATGACCTGCATCAAACCCGTTGCCCCTGCCGGAGAAATCGCCGCCGGGTGGCCGCACGACTCGATCTGGACCACGATGGCAATCACGTTAGGATTGACGCCGTACTGCTGCGCCCAACGGACAATATCACCCTGCCAGTACATTACAGTCGGCTGGTAAAACGAGGCCAATGGCGCGTCAGGATTGGTGATAGTCTGTGGAATCGCCGGATCGTCGCCTGATCCCGGCCAGAGGTCAAACAAGCGCACCGCAGCGAGTGTCAGCGCCCCTACCAGGACCAACACGCCCACCAGCACCCACCCGGCACAACGACCCACACCACGATTGCCCGGTTGATCCTGGTCCGGCTCGATTTTGGTTTTAGTCTTCGTCATGTTCAGGGTTGAACGCTCAACAGTGGATTGGGCACGAATACCAGAATAAACACCATAATGGCGATGTAGGCGATCCAGCGGCGGCGTTGATCCAACGGGGTAATGGTATCCAGCGGGACCGCATACGCCCGCCCCAATAGAAACAGGAGCAGAGTCCACATCAGCCACGCGCCATTCCAGAGGGACAACAGCAGAAATATCCCCAATACCGGGACATATAACCGCCGCGCGCGCTTGCCAAACAGGGTATATACGACGTGTCCGCCGTCTAACTGCCCTAACGGGATCAGGTTCAGGCCGGTGATGAACAGGCCGGTCCACCCCGCTTTGGCAAGCTGGTTGATGAACACGTCTTCCCGGTCATTGGGCAAAAACTCGCCGAAAACAGCGAACTTGGCCGTTGCATACAGCAGCGAATCACCCTCTAGAATATATTCCTCGTCCGGCAGCGGCTCGATATCCGACGTTGCCAACCCAATTAGCAAAATTGGCACGGCGATAATAAACCCGACCAGCGGCCCCGATACCCCAACGTCAAATAGAATTTTCCGGTTGCGGATAGGTTCACGCAGTTGGATGAACGCCCCCAACGTGCCAAAAAAACTGATCGGCAGCGGGATAAAATAGGGCAGGGTCACATTGACGTGGTGATAGCGCGCGGCGAAATAATGGCCTAACTCGTGTCCGCCCAGAATCAACAGGATGCTGAGCGCATAGGGGATGCCTTCCCACAGCCGAATGTTGGTCCGATCCTCTATTCCGGCCTGGTGCGCGGCTCCCACGAATAGCAAACTCAGCGCCGTCAGCACCAACAGCACCAGATGCGGCCAGAGTGGGCGAGGCCGGGGCCGGACACGCCCTCGCAGCGCCAGGATGACGTGCCGGTCCTGATCATCGGTGGTCAACACGACATGATGATCCAGCAGCGCGAACTGGTCGTCCAATTGCTGGTAAGCGACTTCGCTGCCCAGGCGAAGCCGCCCGGTATAACTGGCGCTGACCGGCGGCGCAGGCGCGTATTCAACCGAGTACACGTCCATGACCCCGGCTACCGCCGCGCCTAACTGCTCAAGTGAGGAGTCCTGCGCCGGGATCACCGTCTCAGCCACGTCAAGCGCAAGCGCGTTTGTGCCACGCGACGCCAGAATCGAAGGTTCATTCAACATACAGCGTTATCCACTCGTTGGTTTGCGAATCTAGGGCGATGATACCACCTGTCAGCATTCTAAGGTACAGGGTCGCAAGACTTGGTTCCGACGAATCGGACTGAAACATTCCCTCAAACGCCACTTCCGGCGTAGTCGCCCATCCCAAGCGGTCCTGAACGCGCGCATTCGCCCGCCAGATCAGGCCAAAACCGCGTATAGGCTGGTACAAGCCGGTCGGCGGAACCAACGTTTCATCACGGTCCGCGTCGCCCTCGGTGTAATCGTCCGGGTACTGCGCCCAACCGGGCAAGAGTCCGTCCTCAAAAACAATATAAATCCGGTCCAGCGCTTCCACCCAAATCATCCGTCCGTGCTCGAAGACCTGCTCCGCCTGGAGCGATGCCTGGGGCACGGCGGCAGGACAGGCATCCTCCGGCGGCGGATCGAAGAACCAGACCTCCGGGCAGCGCAGCGGGATCAATAGCGGCTGCTCGACCGTCGCGCCGGTGCGTGTCTCGCCTTCCAGCAGAAAACGAGCGACTTCACGATCCCCGGTACGGGTCGAGACAGTCAGCGTGCCCGATACGTTAACATCCCAACGATAAATCCGTTCGCCGTCGGCATTCACCCTAAAAATGCGGGCAATGTCGGCTCCATTCAGACTCCAGAACAACGTTACGTTTTCACCGGGCGTCACAAATTCGCTGTCGGTGGTGAAGTAATCTACCGATAACCCGGCCAGAGTCGGCACAGCAGTAGCCGTCAGCGTCGCCGGAGCGGGTGACAGCGTAGGGGCAACCAGGCCGGTAGGGGATGGACCGGGTGTAATCACCGTCGGTATAGGGGGCGGAAAGGAAGAATCGGTCGGCGGAGCCGCTAAAGTCTGCGTGGCGGGGGGGACCGGCACCTGGGTAAACGTGGCCGAAGGCGGGAATGTGGCGATCACGGGCTGCGCATTGCCCCCGCACGCCGCCAATACAGGCGTCAAAGCCAGCAGCAGCCATACCAGCAGGATAACCGGCCTTAAGGCACGCATCATCGCGCCTGTGGGACCGCTGCACCGAGCGCCGGGAGTTCTTTGGTCGCCGGAGCTTCAACCGGCAGCGCAAAGGTAAAGGTCGCGCCGGTTTGATCGCTGCGCACCCAGATACGCCCACCGTGCGCGTCAACCGCCAGCTTGCAGAATGCCAATCCTAACCCAACACCGTGCGGCATATTACGCTGTTTGACTCGTGCGAACTTGTCAAAAATGGTCGCCTGGGCTTCCGGGGGAACACCGGGGCCGGTATCTTTGATGCGGACGTACACTTCGCTCCCGCTGGTTGCGGTGCTAACGGTCACGATGCCGTGATCGAACGAATACTTGATGGCATTGTCCAGCAAGTTAATCACCACGCGCTCGATCATGTCCGAGTCAATATACAGCATCGGCAGATCATCGGCCAGAGCGAAGCGCATCCCGATACTCTTGTCTTCAGCCGACGGTCTGACCTGCTGAAGCGCATTGGCAATAACACCGTTGAGCGGCACTGTCCGGCGGCTGAGTAGCCGTTGACCAGCTTCGAGCCGCTGCACATCCAGCAGCGAATCCACCATGCGGCGCACCTGGCGCTCGCTGCGAACCGCGACTTCTAACAAATTAACGACGTTGGCATTGGAATGGTTCGCCAACAGGGTTTGCAACGCCTGAAGACTGGTATACACATTCCCCAACGGACCGCGCATATCGTGATACACCATCGCGCTCAGATCGCGGCGCACCCGGTCAAGCTCGATCTGCGGGGATAGGTCATGCTCAATCCACTGGATATGATCGCCCTGAGTGGGACTGTTAATCCGCTTGGCATACACCTGGACCGGGCAATCGCTGCCAGCTTTGGTCCATACCACCGACTGGAAACTGACTTCCAACCCGCGCTTGAGATGATCGAACCGGTCCTGACCAATCGGCCCGGTGCCCATCCGGTGTACTTTGCTGATATTCTGGCGGATCAATTCCTCACGCGCATAACCCAAAAACTCGCAGGCCCGGCGATTGACATCTTGAATCTGCCCATCCAGGTTCGTAATGATAATCGGCACAATCACATCATCAAACAGGGCTGAATAACGCATTTCGGCCTGCCGCGCCGATTCAAGCAGCAGCGCGTTAAACAGCGCCGCCGCCCCCATCTCGGTGATGGTGCTCGTCAGATTAATGGCATCAGCGGTAAAGTAACTGCGGGCCGGGTGCGCCAGAGTCATGACGCCCACCACTTCGCCGGAATGAATCAGCGGCACACACAGCGCCGATCCGGTTTGGGGCGAAAACGGCTCGCCGGGCTGCGGCATCCACAGCGGACTGTTGGTAATGTCATTGACGATCACCGTGCGGTAATTGTGGTACACAAACCCAGCCAATCCATCAGACATCACGCGCCGGATGGCGGGCAGTGGATCGGCGCTGCCGCCCCCTAGCGCGTACACGCTCCTGATCTGGCCCTCGGCAAACGCAATAATGCTGGCATGAGGCGTCCCCAGTGCCTCGGCGGTCGCATTGAGCACACGGCGCAGCACATCAGCAGCGCTCAAATTGGCGTTCAACTCATGTGCCAGACGGTACACCAACGCCAGCCGCAGCGTTTCACTGAACCGGGCTTGAAGACCGTGTGTGCCACTCATCTGCTCAACTCCTGCTGTCCTACTTTGTTCTACATTCTAGCACAGGACGGTAAATTCCCCTGAATAAGTTAAGGTTCTGTAACTTGCGCTTCGGGCTGCACCAGATAGCGAATTGGAGCCGGTTTGAGCATCTCCCGCACGCCATCAATGACAAACTGCCGCGCGTCCTGCTCGTGCTGAAAATCCAGGTTGTCGCTCGGAATCACCAACACCGGGCAACTGTCCCACCGTTCGATCCAACAATCATACAGCACATTCAACCGGCGCAGGTAATCGGGCGAAATATCCCGCTCAAAGTCACGCCCGCGCAGCTTAATGCGGGCCAGCAGCGTCTCCACATTGGCCTTGAGATAAATCAGCAAATCGGGCGGGGGCAGAAAGGCGCGAATCCCTTCGTACAGATCACGATACGCCTCGTAATCCCGTTCGGATATCTGGCCTTGATCGTAGAGGTTGTGGGCGAAAATTTCGGCATCTTCGTAGACACTGCGATCCTGCACCACCGAGCCGGGATGATCCACAAGCTGGCGGTGATGCTGCAAGCGGCGCGACAGGAAAAACACCTGGGAATGAAAGCTCCAACGCCGCATATCGGCATAAAAATCAGCCAGATACGGATTTTCGTCTACCGCTTCATAAAACGGCTTCCAGTTAAACGCCTCGGACAGAATGCCGGTCAGCGTCGATTTGCCAACACCAATATTCCCGCCGATGGCAACGAAGTGTTTGTTCGGATTGGCAGGATGAATCATGAGCGATCACGTCTCCACTGGCGCGTCGTATTAACGCGCATTTTCTCTAAATAAGCATCCTCTAAATCAATTCCCGTATAGTTTGCCAGCTTGATCACGTAAGCCAATACGTCGGCCAGTTCCTCCCGCAGCAACGGCAGCGAATCATCAGGCCGCCCGGACTGCTCAGCCGCCCATCGTTGGATAAATGCGCGAGCTAACTCGCCTATTTCCTCTTGCAGCAGGATAAAATTAACATACGGGTCGGTGATAAACTGTTTGTCGTGGTCCAACTGCCGGTGAAACTGTTGAAAATCTCCCAGGCGGCGGGCCGTATGCGCCAACACCGGGGATGCTTCCGGCACAGCCGCAACCGCCGCCGGATCGCGGGCCAGACCCGGCAGCGCAGGCTGGCGCGGACCTTCACCCAATACGCCGCGTATCCGGGTAAGAACAGCTTCCCGGTCCTCGTCGCTGCGCACAAAATCAATGTTATTGGTGTCAATCACCAGTACCGGCGCGGCCTCATACGCTGCAAAAAACCGCTCGTAAGCTGCGCGCAAACTGTCAATATAGTCCGCTTCCATGTTGCGCTCGTAGGGACGGTCGCGGGTTGTGATCCGGCGCATCAACGTATCGGTGCTTGCCTTCAAAAACACCACCAGATCAGGCACGGTAATATTCTCGGCCAGCGCTTCCTGCACGCTGTAATAGGTGTCGAGTTCATCACCCTCCAGATTGACCTGGGCGAACAAACGGTCCTTGTCAAACATATAATCGCTGATCAACGGGCGAGGGATCGCGGCCAATTGGCGCTGCTGGTGATACCGGCTGAGCAAAAAGAAAATCTGCGTTTGGAAAGCGTAGCGAGCGCGGTCGGTGTAGAAATCAGACAAAAACGGATTTTCTTCAAACACCTCTAACACCAACTGCGCGCCGACTTCCTTCTGAAGCAAGCGCGCCAGCGTGGTTTTGCCCACGCCAATCACACCTTCGACAACTACATAGGCTTGGGTTGTGTTCATACACTATTTCCGTAAACGTGATAAATCAGGAGGCGATCCGCTCCGCCTCAGTATACGCCGCCCCTGCCGGAATGTCCACTGCGGGTTGTAGTCCTTGAATTGCCTTCGGCTCGGAGTCGGGCATATAATCGGCGGCAGGATACGCGCCACACATGCCAGAACATATACAGACAGAGAGTCGAAACAGTATGCAGACCATGCAGATTGCCTGCCATGCCTGGGCCTATAATAACCTGCCGCTTGAAGAAGCCGTAGGCACCATTGCCCGACTTGGATTTCGCTATGTTGATCTCGGTTCCGGGCCACACCTGGATATCAACCGCGCAGCGGCGTATCCCGAAGCAGAAGCCTCCAATATCCGGCAGTTGCTGGAACGCTTCAACCTCACGCTGACCGACATCTACCTGATGCTGCCCTTCACCAATGCGCCCGATCCGGCCCGCCGCGAGGCCCAATTGACGCTCTTTGAACGACTGGTCCCCTTCGCGGTAGCATTGGGCACACCCGGCATCACAGTATCGCCCGGCATTATCCACAAAGACGGCCAGGAACACAGCCTGGCGCGCGCCGTGCCTGCCCTGCTGCGAATGCTCCAGGCCGCCGAAGACTCCGATCTGCGCATATCCTTCGAGCCGCACATGGATTCCGCCACGCAAACGCCCGAACAAGCCTTGCTGCTGCTGGAAGCTGTGCCGGGATTGAGCGTAACGCTGGATTTCGCGCACTTTTTGTACCAGGGCATCGTAAGCCGCGAGATCGAGCCGCTGTTGGAGCACGTCGCCCATGTCCAGATTCGGCAGGCAAAACGCGGCAGCCTGCAAACATCACACAGCGAAGGCACGATGAATATTCCCCAACTGCTGCAAGACCTGCACAACGCCGGATATCGCGGCGCGCTGACCGTCGAATACATGACAACATTCGGCTGGCACGGCATGAAACAGGTCAGCATTGGGCAGGAAACGGTCCGCACACGGGACGCTCTGCGCGCTGCCCGCGCCCATTTCGACACATCTTCCCCGACATGCTAACCCACACGCCGATAATTTTCCCGTTCTCGCCGATTTTCCCAATCCGGCACTAAGTTTCCCCTAAACCGAACCACGAGTCCGTTTTTTGTCCTAAAAATGTCCAAAAACTGTATCGAACGCAACCGGTTTCTGACACACTAGAGACTGATGCGCATCACATCTCGTCCAGCGGCGAACTGCCGGTAGTACGGCCATCTACCAGCAGCGCCAATGCTATGAGGAGTTTATGTGATGTCTGTACGGAAATTGGTTGCTTTGAGTCTGGTTGTGCTGATCGCCCTGTCGGTGATGGCGGTCGCAGTGGTTTCCCTCACGCAGTCCTCCTCGACCGAGGACACGTCCGTTACCAAGCTGCTGCCGGAATACCAGCCATCGACGTGGGATGATCTCTGCCCCGGTCCGAGCGATGATGGCTGCGGTGGCGGCGGATAAGCGGCAGGCGCTCAGCGGGTAAAGGGTCAAAAACAGTTCGGGACAATTGAAGAGAATACACAGCAGGGCGCGTATGTAACTCACCCTGCTGTGTGCGTTATAGCAAACAGTTAGGTTCCCCCGGATTCGCCACAAAACCGGGCGATCTCGGCCTGAATTAACTCGATCAGCTTGTCACGCGCATCACCCGGTGACAGCGCTTCGGTCCGGGCCAGAGCATCCTGGAAACATTCGCACGCGGTAGAGACATCTCCTGCCAGGGCTATTATCACCGCCCGCATGACGTACACGTCAATCGCCCAAAACGTCTGGCCCTGTTTCTCGTATTCCCGCAGAACCGCTGACAGGTGCCGGTCCGCCATACACAGGGCGCTCCGCTTAATCTGGATTGCACCCAATGCATGGCTCACCCGGACACGCTCTGACCGGAGGCGGATAGACCGGTATTTCGTCCAGGCTTTGAGAATATACTCCCTGGCCGGGTCATATCCGCCATCATCCAGATGCTGGCGCGCGCGGTGATGATACACAATCGCCTCGAAACGCGGGTCGCCGCTATCTACGGCTAACTTCTCAAGACGATCCAGCAGCCGCCGCTGGTAGTCCGTCGAGTGCCCATCTTCGGGATGGAAGCTACTCAGCATCATGTTAACCGAACGTCCCATAAAAACGCGCATGTCCATACCCGTTCCACAAAAATAGACCAGGGCTAACTGGGCATACGCAAACATGCTTTCAAACATTCCCCGGTAGTGGCACAAGCGGGCCAGGGCAAAATAAACGCGCCCATAAATGTAGTAATAATTTATGGGTTTCGCTTTGGCGAGCAGTTCCTGGGCAGCAGCCCGCGCCTCGTCGAACATCATCTTCGTCACCTGGACATTGAAACGTTCGGCACGCACCAATAATTTTAAATCTTCACGCCCTGATTCTTCCGCATATCGCAGAGCCGACTCAAACGCCGCGCTGGTGGTGTCTTTATCCTGGTCAAAATTGATGGCATGTACGTTAATGAGATGTGAATAAATACCCCAGGCATGATATGCCCTGATCAGCAGTTCTTCATTCCCAATGCTCAGCGAGGCCCGCAGCAACGGCATGATCAGTTTGCCCCACTCTGGAATTTTATTGGCCCACAACCAGTATTCTAATCCCAGGTCCAGGCCCAACTGGATCGCCCGCGCCTGGTGATCGCCTTCTAACAAGCTGGCCCGACGCGCGGCATCGGCGATTTTTTCTATGTTATCAACGATTTGCTGCGGGTCATTCTCCTGGTGAAGAATCAGAAACGCGCGCTGTTCACGCACGCCCCGATCCGCCACCTCGCACAGATAGCGGTGAGAGGGAATATGTTCGTCTTTAAAATCGCGCGGTGTACCTATGTCACGAGAATCCACAGGCTCAAATGGCTCGTCGTCTTCCTCCTCAGATTCGGAATCCATATCGTCAGCCGAGTCCTCATCCTCAGACTCATCCGGCGACTCCGAGTCATCCTGGGGTTCTCGTTCTTCCGATTTTTCAGGCTCGTCAGAATCATCGTCCAACGGGTCAAAATCGGATGGGTCGTCAGGGGTCATGGCTCAGATCCTTTTTGATATATGCAATGGGCCTAAGCATCATAACAAGAAACATTACGGGCAACAAAAACAGGCTTATTCAGCGCTGCCCGATGTGGGGCGTTCATCCGGTGGAATCCAGGCCCCTACCCTGAAAAATACGCTGTCGGTGGTGATGATCTCACCGTCAGCGCGGGTCACTTCCGCGTAAACCTCGTGCTCACCGGGAAACAACGCCCACCAGTAATCAAACGGATCATCCTCAACCGTCGCCAGCGATTCGCCGTCCATCCAGTACGTGACCTGCTCAGTGTGAGCTGGAACCGCAATCGTAAGCCGGATGCGCTGCTGATCTTCAGGCAGCAGGGGCGTTAACCGGAACACGGTGTACGGGTCCGGGGACAAAAGCCGCGCCAGGACGTTCTCCCGACCTACGATCTGCGCGCCGACCGGCGGCTGCGGAATACCCTGGCGAACGGCCCAATCCTGCGCTTCCGGCGGCAGAATCAGGTACACACGCTCCTCGCGGTCTTCTACCGGGGTATTTTCATCGGCCAATAAGCCGGTGCGCCGATCCAGTGTGAAGCGCTGGTAAAACGTATCGTATTGGGTTGGCACCGTGCTCTCAATGAACCATTCCCAGCGCGTGCGCGGGCAGTCCCCGGTAGGCAGCCGGCCCGATATCGCGCACACCTCGGCGCGCACCAATCCGGCGGGCACGTCGAATTCAAGTTCTGGCTGACCGACCAGCACGCGCCGTATGAACTCGTGCCAGATTGGACCCGCGCCGCTGATGCCGCTGACTTCGATCATGGGGGTATTATCCGCGTTGCCCACCCACACCCCAACGACCAGATTCGGCGTGTAACCGACCGTCCAGTTATCACGGAAATCGGTCGTCGTGCCGGTCTTGGCCGCTGCGGGACGCCCAATATTGAGCGCGCTGGCCGGACCAAATGAAGGAATACGGGCCTCATTGTCGCTGAGAATATCGGTGATCAAAAAGGCGACACGCGGATCAAGAACAGGCTGCGCCTGCGCGGGCGGCTCCCATTCATACAACAGGTCGCCGTGCCGGTCGCGCACTTCCAGGATATACACCGGGTCGGTACGATAGCCGCCGTTCGCCAACGCGCCATACGCCGCTGTGAGTTCGAGCAGACGCACCTCGCCGCCTCCCAAAGTCAGCGAAAGGTCAAACTGGCTGGTATCCGTCAGTGTCTCGATGCCCAGGCGCGTCGTCAGCCGGACCAGGGAGTCCAGTCCAATATGGTCCAGCGTGACCACCGCCGGAATATTGTAGGATGACGCCAGCGCTTCGCGGATCAGGACCGGGCCGTGCTCCACCAACCCATAGTTCGCGGGCGTGTAGCTTTCCAGGCGACGTGTAACAAACGGCGTCCCCACGTCCAGAATCATCGTAGCGGGCGTCCAGGGTTCGGGCAGGTCGGGATCGAATGCCGCCGCGTAGGTGAACGGTTTGAGGGCCGAACCCGGCTGCCGGGGAGCCAGGGCCGCATTGACCGCGCCGTCGATCCGTTCGTTGAAGTAGTCCGGGCTGCCCAACATCGCCAGGATGTGCCCGTTATGGGGGTCTATCGCCACCAGTGCGGCGTTTTGGGCATTATGAGCCGGTTGGCCTACCGGGGGGTTATTCAGCCAGTCCAGGTGACGCTGCGCGGCGTCCTGGGCCGCATTCTGCCAATCCAGGTCCAGCGTAGTAACGACTTCCAGCCCACCGTCGTACAACTGATCAGGAAAATCGCGTTGAAGCTGCGTCCATACGGCGGCGACAAAGTGCGGCGCTTCGATGGGAAACTGCAATGCGGCGTATTGCAACTCCTGCTCATAGGCCTGATCCGCCTGGGCTTGCGTGATCTTCCCATGCTTGACCATCAGGTCCAATACGATCCGCTGCCGATCTTTGGCCGTTTCGGGATTATCCAGCGGGCTGTAAATGCCGGGAGCCTGGGGCAATCCGGCCAGCATCGCGCACTCGGCCAGCGTCAGGCCGGATACATCTTTGCCCAAATAGGTCCGCGCCGCCGCCTCGACGCCATAGGCCAGGTTGCCGTAGTAGGTCTGGTTCAGGTAAAGAGCCAGAATCTCGTCGCGGGAATATTCGCGGGTCAACTGGAGCGCCAGCACGCCCTCGCGCAGTTTGCGCTGCAAAGTCCGTTCGGAACGCTGCGCCGCGTCAAATAACAGATTACGGGCGACCTGCTGAGTAATTGTGCTGCCCCCGGCGACCACTTCACCGCCCTTGACATTGATCCACAGCGCGCGCACCACGCCCTCGATATCCACGCCGGGGTGACTGTAAAAATTGGCGTCCTCGGTGGCAATCGTCGCGTCGATCATGCAGCCGGGCAGATCATCCAACGCCACCACACGGTTCAGACCGGTGTCAGGATCGGCAATCTGGTACAACAACCGGCCCTGCCGGTCATAAATGCGCGTGCTGGGCAGCGCCATCCCTGCGTCCAGTGCGGCAATATCCGGCAGACCGGCAAATATCCACTGATAGACGGCTATGCCGCCCGCCACCAGCAGCGCCAGCGCGATCAGGGCCACTTTTTGCCAGCGGCGGCGGCGTTTCCAGGCGTGCCAAAGCTTGGTCATCACACATCATCATTCCGGGCCAAGTAAGCCCTATTTTTAATCAATTTTAGCGAGTGACCGCTGACATAACTCCACGTTTAGCCGCCGTTCGTCAGGTTATCGTCCGCCGCGTCTGCATCTTCGTCGCCATGATCATCAGGGCCGGTAATCGTCAGATCGCCCTGCGCCAGATCGTACTCCACCGCCCACCCCACCACATCCTTATCGTTCGCTACCTGGAAATCGTCCAGAATCTCGGCCCACAGGTCCCGGTCGAGTTCAATGCCACGCGCGCCAATGTCCGTCTCGACAAATACCGTCACTCCCGACCGGCTGCGCTCGATGCGTGTGATCGTGCCTGTATATTTCATGAGTGGTTTCGCGCTCCTTATGCGCCGGTTTTGCTGCTATAATTCGGACACATTTACACGATAATCTGGACAACGCCTGTTATGAAAATCGACCAGTTGGTGAAGCGCAGCCAGGACCTGTTAGGGTTGAATCTCAGCCGGGACATGCAGCGCGCTTTCAGCCTGTATGCCGATGAACTGCTGGCCTGGAACGCACATACCAACCTGACGGCCATCACCGACCCGGAAGCGGTCGAAACACGCCATTTTCTGGATTCGCTGTCGGTGCTGTTGGCCGTTCCGTTTACGCCCGGCCAGCGCGTGATCGATGTGGGCAGTGGAGCCGGTTTTCCGGGTTTACCGCTGCGGCTGGTTTACCCGTATATTAAACTGACCCTGCTCGAAGCCACCGCCAAAAAAACGGCCTTCCTGCACCATATCACCGAGCATCTCAATCTAAATAACACCGTCCAGATACTCAACGTGCGCGCCGAAGATGCAGGCCAGGACCCGGTTCACCGCGAACAGTACGACATTGTGCTGGCGCGCGCCGTCGCGCAAATGCCCGCGCTCAGCGAATACCTGCTGCCGTTATGTAACGTTGGTGGACGGTGCGTGGCGCTCAAGGGTGAAAACGCCGCCGCCGAGGTCCAACAGGCCGAAAGCGCCCTCAAAATCCTGGGTGGTCATGTCGAAAAAGTGATCCCGGTGGAACTGCCCACCGTAGCCGAAACGCACCATCTGGTAGTAGTAGAAAAAGTGGCCGCCACCCCGCCCCAGTACCCCCGCCGCCCTGGAATGCCGACCAAGCGCCCACTGCAAAATTAGCCCTGGGCGTTGATCTGGCCCTGGTGGACGCGCCAACGGGTCGCGCTTTGCAGAAATTCCGGCGTGAAAATATCCGGCTCAGTGGTGGTCAGCAGCGCCTGAGATACGCCATTGATGCGGCTCAACAAATAAGCGCGGCGCGCGGCATCCAACTCCGCGATCACTTCGTCCAGCAGCAGCACCGGCCATTCGCCCACAGCGTCACGCATCCACTGCAACTCGGCCAGCTTGAGCGCCATCACCGCCGTGCGTGCCTGTCCACGCGACCCGTACAACCCCAGATCGCGCCCATTGACCATCAAGCGCAGTTCGTCACGCTGCGGACCGATCAGCGTCATGCCGCGTGTGATCTCTTCGTCGCGCAGTTCGAGCAGTTTTTCCTGAAACTGGCCCGCAATCTCATCGTCCCCTAGCTGGCGATTGAGGTCCAATCCCAGAACCTCAAACGACAACTGCCCGCTGTTGTTGGCCGTTGGCGTAAAACCGGGACGGTAGCTCATTTCCAGGTCTTCTGCGCCGCCGGACAAATCATCGTGTACGCGGCGGGCTTTGACTTCCAGTTCACGGAGCAAGCGCTGGCGGCCCGTGATCAGCACCGCGCCGGACTCGGTCAACTGCTGGTCCCAATAGGCCAATTGATCCGGGTGGGCGCTCCCTTCCATGATCCGTTTGAGCAAGGCGTTACGCTGCATCAGCACTTTTTCAAACGTGGCTAGGGCCTGGCAGTACGCGGCGTCCACCTGGCACAACGTCACATTCATATAGCGGCGGCGCTCGGCGGGCGGTCCTTCGATCAGCACGAGGTCCTGAGGCAAAAACATCACCACCGTCACCTGCCCGATCAGGTCCATTACCCGGCGGGACACGCCGTTCACCCGAATCTCTTTGCCCAGGCGCGCGCCGTTGGACCCCTCAACACCTTCAGTCAGCGTAATCTCGACCCGGTTGGAAGTCCCGGCCTCGCTCATCACGGCGGCCCCGATCTTGGCAAAAGAGAGAATGTCCTGATCGGCGTGCCAGTTGATCAACTGCCGGTCGGACGTGGTATAGGGCGAACGCGCCGTCGCGAGGTAATAAATCGCTTCGAGCAGACTGGTTTTGCCCTGGGCATTTGCGCCGTGAATCAGGATCGGGCCGGGGGGCAGCGAAATTTCCAGGCGGGCATAATTCCGAAAATTGTGTAAGGACAGGTGCTCAATACGCATAGTATTTTGGGATATTCGGATAGGGCGAACGCGCCACCAAGTATACCCGCTAGACATCCAACAGCACAGGCACTTGCAGCCGGAACGCCATATACAGCGCCTTAAAAAATTCCTTGAGCGTGCGGATCGTTTCGTTATCGGCAGCATCAGGACGCAGCAAAAACGGCGCGTGGGCGTCGATCCATTCACCGGAAGGCGGCGCGGCCAACTGCATGATCACGTCGGCGTCCAGGTCGCGCGAGATGCCGCCGAAGAATTGCAGCAGCATCGACCCATAAGCGGGTTGGATTGGACCGGATAGAAACAACATCTCGAACACGGTGTCACCGGTTACACGCAGCGCACCGAGATCGCGGCCCAGCGCGTCGGGACTTTCAAAAAACACGCCGGGCGGAGTCCGCAGCGGCGCAGCCGATTCCCTGGCGTGCTGCATATCGCTTACGGCTCGCTGCAACCAGATATACGGCAGCGGCGCATCGCTGTCGGGCAGTTGATCCAGCAGCCAGCGCTCCGCAAATACCGAGATCGGATAATTGATCGTCCCCATACAGCCAAACGGACTCCCGGCGCGGTTGGCCGGACAGCCGGTACAATGGGACTCCCAAGTCGTGAGTTCATCCGCCGCGTCCAGCAAATCCTGCACGACGATCACTTCTTTTTCTTCGGACCCATCCGGCAGACGACGCACCATCTCAAAGCCCATATTGGCCGGAGCACGCTCATCCCCCTCATCGCGGTAGAGTTGAATGATAGCAGCGGCCCGGTCACGTCCCTTAAGACGTCCGACCAATCCGGCCAGCGTCAACGCCTGTTTCGGCGCACACCCGTAATGAATGACAAAATCAGCGCCCATTCCATTATCCTGATAGAGAGAACAAGCCGCCCTGTATCCAGACCGGACACAGGGCGGCGGACTGACTTACATTGCAGTGATTCACACCGCAGGGTCAGCAGTTACCGGATCGGCAGGTCCGGCACCGTGCCCTCGATCAATGTCACGTAAGGCGAATTGACCCATCCCTGCTGGCCTTCCCAGGTGATCAGGTACCACGCGCCGTTGGTATTGCGGCCTTCGATCACGAATTCCGCATTCTCCGGCACACTGCCGATCTGGTCCCCGTACAGGCTGGCCGCATCACGCATCCGGAGATTGCTGTTGGCACGTCCGCGCACCGTCACGGCAGGCACACCGGGTTGTTCTTCCGGCACAAACACCTGGCCGAGCGGCGGGGCGGGCACGACTTCACTGCTGGCAACCAGATCGCTCACCGTGCCATCCAACAACCGCACGTACAGCGCCGACACCCAACCACGAATCCCCTGGTAGCTGATAAGATACCATGCGCCGTTACCGTTGTGCGCTTCGACCGTGAATCCGGCCCCTTGCGGCACAGAGCCAATAACGCGCGAACCATACAGGCTCGCACCATCCCGCAGCCGGACGGTATCAGTAGTCTGGCCGGTGAGCGTCACGCGGGACGGGCCTTCCGGCGGGAGCGACGGCGGGGCTACCGGCATATCAATACGCGGGATATCGTCCACGAAATCAGGCTGGCCGCCGCCGGTCGTATCTTCGTTCCTGGCTTCATCCGTACTGTAGAGATATACCCAAACGTTGCTGACCCATACCTCAGAGCCGTTTTCCAACCGGATTAACAGCCAGGACAGGTCCGGCACACCGGCCACCACAAAATAGTCATCCGGGTAGTCCAACCGACCCACCACCGGATAACCCAGGCCCGGCCCGGTACGAACATTCACGTTATTGGCGGTCACACCCGCCATTACCACCGTCGGGGGGCGCACAGTCGGAACGGCTTCTACCGGAGTAGTCGTATCACCGGTGCCACCACCTCCGGCCCCGGTGCCGGTTGCTTCCACCAGCCACCAGTCCACGTTGATACGCGCGGCCCCTGAAATCTCGAAGTATTCAACCGTGACCTCGTGATTTCCGGAGGTGAGCGAATACACGTCTACTTCGTATTCGGTATACCCGCTCGCCGAGCCGTGCCATTCATTCATGATTTCCGTTACGTCGATGAACACGCGCGCGCCGTCATCCACGCCCACCTTGAAACGCCAGCGTCCCGGCACCGGAAAATCGACGGTCGCTTTCCAGCGCACGCTGAAATTATCGGTGCTGACCCCATCGGCGGGCCGACCATTGCCCCAGTCGAAATTGATATCGTTATCCACGCGCGTTAACGCGGGCGGTTCACCGAGCACGATGTTGTTATAGTAGGCCGCGTTCCACTGCACATCCTGCGCGCTTGCGCCGCCATACCACCACTGCACATCGATCCGCGCGTCACCGACTGACTCGTAGTATTCAACTTTCAACTCGTGCGTTCCGGCGGTAAGTTGATCGATTGAAACCTGGTATACCTCGTAGCCGCCGTTACGCCACTTATCCACAATCGGTGTAACGTCGATCCACATCCGTACACCATCGTCGGCCCCAACCTTAAACGTCCAGGTGCCGGTCGTGGGGAAGTTCACCGTTTTGGTCCAGCGCGCGCTAAAATTATCCACCGGCACCGACGCATCCGGTGATCCCGCGCCCCAATTAAAGTTAATCTGGTTATCGACCCGGCTCAGCACGGGCGAACCTTGTAAAAGGGTGCCGTTAAAGTAGGCCGCGTTCCAATTCGTGCCAGCATTCGCGCTGGCAATCTGTTCCGGTCCCGGAATCGCTGCGGCGAGAAAAAGCCCGCATATCAAGACGATCACAAGGCCGTATATTGTCAATTTGCGCATAGCATTCTTTTCCCTGAGTTATAAATCGCTGCCAGAATTATAAAAAGTGGCACGGTAT
Source organism: Anaerolineae bacterium (assembly GCA_016934195.1). Taxonomy (GTDB): domain Bacteria; phylum Chloroflexota; class Anaerolineae; order Aggregatilineales; family Aggregatilineaceae; genus JAFGTJ01. The sequence goes on from JAFGTJ010000233.1 coordinate 20,308, forward strand.
CCCGCAAACTCTGTTCACCTGACGCTTTCATAACGCCGCCGCCTGCTCGATTGCCTGGAGAATCTGCTCTGCCGTATGGTCCCATGTGAATTTCCCGGTATGCTGGTAGCCGCGCACCATCAGGTCGGCGCGCAAGGCCACATCGTTCACGACCTGATCAATCGCCCCGGCGATAGCGTCGATATCCCTGGCATTGATCAGCAGCGCCGCGTCCCCGGCGACTTCGGGCAGGGATGACGTAGTGCTGGTGATCACGGGCGTGCCGCACCGCATCGCTTCCAGCACCGGGAAGCCAAACCCCTCGTGCAGTGTGGGAAAGACCAGCGCCAACGCGCCACTGTACAACGCGGCGATATCTTCGTCGGCAATATAACCGGGCATAATCACCCCGGCGACACCTTCCGTCCAGGCCGGGTCATACAGCCAGCCTTTCGGCCCGGCCAACACCAACGCCACGTCGGGGTCAGGTTGGGTCGATGTCCAACGCACATAGCCCTGCACGATCCGCGCAATGTTCTTGCGGGGTTGCAGCGTCCCGATGAACAGCAAATAACGCTCCGGCAGTTGATAGCGGGCGCGGACTTCCGCCAGCTTTTCCGCATCGGTCACGGGAGCCAGCGCCTGATCCACGCCGGGATACACCAGGCTGATCCGGTTTTCGGATACCCGGTAGTGCGCGGCTAAATCTTTGGTCGTCGCCAGCGAATCGGCCACGATGCGCGTTGCCCGCCGGACGCTGTGCCGGGTGGACCATGCCAGATAACGGCGGGACAGACTCGGATGGGCATCCGGGAAATAAATGTAACCCAGGTCGTGGACCGTCACGACAGCAGGGCCGGGAAACCACAGCGGCAGCGTGTGGGCCGGAACAAACGTCACGTCGGGCCGGTCCTGCCATAAGGCCAGCGCAAACCGGAAATGGGTCCACACGCGCCGCCAGGGGATCACGCGCTGCATCACATGTGGGAGCGCGGGGAACAAATCCGGCGGCGGGGTATCGCGGAAATACAGGACAAACCGGTGCGGCGTATCCAGCGCCAACAGGCCCCGGATCGCTTGCAGGGCGTAATTTTCCGTGCCGGTGCGGTGTGCAACCGTCGTCCGGCTGGCGTCAATCGCTATAGTCAGGGATTTCGTCATAATAGGTTTCTCGTTCCGTGCGGCGGCGAACGGCCAGCGGCAGCAAGCCAATTCCCGCCAGCGATAGCAGCAGCGGCCAATAATCCGCCACATCATTTAATAAGTCACGGTCAAGGCGGTCACTGGTCACGGCGTAGGCCGTTGTGCCCGCCACCAGGATCACCACGCTGAGCAGCAGCAGGCGCGCATCGTGGGTGCGCTCGATCAGGTAGGTCAGCACTAACGTCAGGCTCACCGACCACAGCAGCAGCGGCCACCATTCCGCCGGATCAGGCTGTTCATCCATGCCGTATACCAGAACGCCGACCATCACCGCCGTGACCCAGACCAGCAGCCCAACAAATATCAGGCCCCGTTCGCGCCGCCCGGAAAGTAATGATTGCCACAGCATCGTGAATCCCACCACCAGCACCGCGATCTCGGCCAGCGCCAGCGTCGAGAGATCGGGCAGTCCGCTCACATCCTGCGCCCGTGCGATCAGGAATCCACCCAATACTAGCAGGAACAACGCCAGCGGCAGCATTCCGATCTGGCGGCGCAACCGGCGGCGAAATTCCGCCGCGCGCGGCTGTCGCAGGCGTTCCTCGTCATCCAGCGCGGGTGACGGGGTTGACGAGGTCAGCGGAACCAGCGCGAACTCATCCGGCGCATCGTCATATGCTTGCGCCGCATAGTCTTGCACTTCGTCTAAATCGGCTTCTGCTTCGTCAAGTTCGGCGTCCAACTCAGAGTCGAATTCTGCGTCAAATTCCGATACGGCAGCATACGCCGATTCGGGCAGCGTATCATCAACCAGATCGGCATCGCCCAGATCAGTATCGAGCGACTCTTCGTCAAATGGTTCTTCGTCTTCAGGGAAAAAATCCCGATCATCAGCCATATGTTAATCCTCCACACGCTAATTGTAGCCGTGCCTGGACACTCTGCAAACTGTAAAGAATGCGGTACAATGCCGCCACAGGATACTAACCACAGTATAACGTACAGGAGCCGCTGCCGCCGTGCCAGATCACAACCGGGTGTATATTCTGGGCGTTCCTATCGATCCTGTCACATTCGACAATTTGATCGATACCATCGCGGATTGGATCGCCAGCGGAGATCGCACCCGCCAGATTTGCACCGCCAGCCCGGAATTCGTCATGATCGCGCAGGAAAACGCGGATTTCATGCGCGTGCTGCGCGAGGCCGATCTATGCGTGGCGGACGGGGTAGGGCTGTTATTCGCGGCGCGCTACCTGGGTCACAAACTGCCAGAGCGCGTCACCGGCTCGGACGGACTGCCGCTGATCGCGGCCCGTGCCGCCCGCGAAGGGTGGAAACTGTTCCTATTGGGCGCGGCTCCCGGCGTGGCGGAACAAGCCGCCGCCAAACTGGTACACAATAACGCGGGACTGCAAATCGTGGGGACCTACGCGGGCAGCCCATCACCGGACGAGGAAACCGCGATCATCGAGCGCGTAAACGCGAGCGGCGCAGACATTCTGTTCGTGGCCTATGGCGCGCCGAACCAGGACACCTGGATCGCGCGCAACCGGGCCACATTAAACGTCAGTGCGGCTGTCGGCGTTGGCGGCGCGTTCGATTTCACGGCGGGCATCATACCGCGCGCGCCGCGCTGGATGCGGCGTTTCGCGTTGGAGTGGCTGTACCGGCTGTACAAACAACCCTGGCGCTGGCGGCGAATGCTGCGACTGCCACGTTTTGTCTGGAACGTCGTATGGCACCGGCACAACGAGATCAAAAAGTCAGAAGGGTAAGCGAACGTGACAACCTACATTGACGTATCGGCGGCGGTCAACAACCGGGCCGGGCTGGGACGCTATACGCGCTCACTGGTCCAGGCCATGCTGCCCGAAATGGACTCCCCGCCGACTCTATTCTACAACCGGACCGGGCAGGTCCAAACTTATCCCGAATGGACCGGAGTCCCGCAGCGAGCGATCAACCTGGGCTATAAACCCTGGCGAATGCTGGTCTGGATGGGCCAGTTGGGGCGGCTGTCCTACGGACGGCTGACGCCCGGCGCGACCCTGTTTCACGCTACCGAACACCTGCTGCTGCCGCTGCGCGGCGTGCCAACCGTGCTGACGGTGCATGACCTGATCTACAAGCTGTTTCCGCAGCATCACAAGCGCCTGAACTACTGGTATTTGAACGCGGCTATGCCGCTGTTCGTGAAACGCGCTGACGCGATCATCGTCGTGTCGCAGGCGACCAAAAACGACCTGATGCGGCATTACGGCACGCCCGATCACAAGATCACGGTGGTCCACGAAGCAGCGGCCCCTCATTTCCAGGTAGTGCCGGATGACGAAGTGGCGCGGGTGCGGGCCAAGTACCACCTGCCGGAACGCTTCCTGCTGGCGGTCGGCACGATTGAGCCGCGCAAGAACCTCGCGCGGCTGGCCGAAAGTCTGGCCCAACTGCGCCGGGACGATCCGGCGTTGGGACTGGTGGTGGTCGGGGCTAAAGGGTGGCTGTACGAAGAATTTTTCCAGCGCATCGAGGAACTTGGTTTGCAAAACCATGTGCTCCTACCGGGCTACGTGCCGGATGACGATCTCCCGGCAGTTTTCCGCGCCGCAACAGTCTACGTCATGGCCTCGATGTACGAAGGGGCCGGACTGCCGGTATTAGAGGCGATGGCGTGCGGCGCGCCAGTTGTCAGCAGCCGCGAGTCGAGTATGCCCGAACTCGGCGCGGACGTGGCACGGTACTTCAACCCCTACGATATAGACCACATGACCGGCGTGATTAAGCTGGTCCTGGATGACGAACCGCTACGGGCGGAAATGGCCGCCGCCGGACCGGAACGCGCAGCGCGGTTTTCCTGGCAGCGGGCAGCCCGCGAGACATTGGGCGTCTACCGGAGCGTGACGCGGTGACGCAATCTAACCCAAACGGTCACATCAACCGGATCGGTATGAGCACCGGGGCATTGTTCCCGAATTACCATACCGAGGACGCGCTCACCGTCGCCGCCGAGTACGGATTCTCGGTGGTGGAAATCTACCTGCAAACGTTGGGTGAATACACGCCGCCGCTGGTTGCCATGCTCAAGCAGCGGTTGGAGGATTTGAATCTACGGGTTCATTCGCTGCACAACGACATACGGCACTATCACCTGTGGTCGCCGTATGCGCGCCGCGCCGCTGAGAGTCAAGCGTTGTTCGAGCGTCTGATCGATATCGCCGCCGAACTGGGCGCGCAGGCGATCACCTGGCACGGTTTCCAGGACCGTGTGGATGATCCGGCCCAATTCGAGCATTTTGCAGCAGTGGCGGAACGATTCGGCCACCGGGCGCGGCAGGCCGGAGTCACACTGACGATTGAAAACGTGAGTTGGTGCTATTTGCGGGGCGTGGAACAGATTCAGCAGGTGCGCGACCTCGATCTGCCGCTCGGCTTCACGTTCGATCCCTTCCAGGCAGCGGAAGCGGGCCAGGACCCGGCCCGCATCATTCACGCCATGAACGACCGGCTCACCACCGTCCACCTATCGGATTACGGATCGGGAACGATCCGGCATCTGCCGCTAGGCGACGGCATTATCGCGTGGGGTGCCGTGTTTCAGGCATTGGACGCGGTGGACTATCAAGGCCCGCTGATCGTCGAAGCACCGTACCGGGGCAACCTGGACACGCTGGCACGCGGGCGCACCTTCGTCCGGCAGTACCTCCATGGCAAAAAGCCGGATTCAAATCCGTAACAGGGCCTATTCCGGCAACCGCATACTATCCAGATCGGCGACCGGCAGCGTGAAGGCAAACACCGATCCACCCTGGGGATTATCCTCAATCCAGATGCGGCCCCCGTGCGCTTCGACCGCCAACTGGCAGAAGGTTAGGCCCAAACCCGTACCGCGCCGCCGTCCCCGCTGCCCGTCGATCTGGGCATAACGGTCAAACAGACGCTCTTTATGCTCATCAGGCACGCCCGGCCCGGTATCGCGCACATCCACCCGCACAAAATTGGCTGCCGCGCCACGTTCGCCCGGAGGATAAGCGGCAATCGTCACCTGCCCCTCCGATGGGGTGAACTTGATCGCATTGTCTACCAGATTGAGGATCACGCGCTCGATCTTATCGGGATCAGTGTTCAGCGTCGGCAGAGATTCCGGCATATCGATCTGCAAACGAACATCAAGTTCCTGGGCCAGCGGCGCTAACTCGTCCATGATTGCCTGGGTGAGGGGTCGGAGCTGGGTCGGTTCGTACTCCAACGCGATCACGCCGCTTTCCAGCTTGGAAATATCCAGCAGTGAATTAACCAGATTCAACATTTTACGAACGGCCCGCGATGACATATCAGTCGTCTCTTTGACCGCCCGGCCCAATGGATCATCGTCCGGCGCGATCTCGTTGAGCAGCTTGAGGCTGGTCGTGATGGCTGTCAATGGACCGCGCAGATCATGCACGATCATATTGCTGAGGTCGTCGCGGGCCTGGGCCAGTTCGCGCTCCTCGGTTACATCGGAAAAGACCATCAGCAGACCCAATGCCCGCCCCTTTTCGTCACGAACCGGTGCGTCGGTCCGATCCACAAACCGGCGCTTATCCGGCCCCACGACCTCAAACGTAAAACGTCCGCTGCCCTGCGAGGTATCGTCCCAACGCCCGGTATTAAGGCTCCCCAGTACGGCTGAAAGCGCCTCCGAACCGGCAAATCCCAATCGTTCGGCCAATTTCAGATCAGCGTCACGGATCAAGTCAACGACTGGCGCTTGGGTCAGGCGGCGCGGGTCCAATCCCAACAGCCGCTCGACGCGCGGATTTGCCAGCGTCATATACCCGTCCGAGCCGATCAGGATCACGCCTTCCTTCATGCTGTCCAGAATCACTTGCAGACGATCCCGCGCGACTTCAATGCGGCGGAACAGGCGCGCGTTGTCGATGGCGATGCGGGCCTGGACCGCAAGCTGGGTCACAAACGACAGGTCTTCCTGGCCGTAATCACTGGGGCGGTCGCTGCCGAGCGAGATCACGCCCAGGACTTCCTGCCCGCGCATAATGGGCACATTAAGCTGCGCGCGCGTTTTGTCGTCCAGCGGTGTATGGGTTTCCTCCTGTGCAATATCCGCGATCAGCGTGGGATACCCGGTCTGGTACGCCTGTGCCACAAAGCCCGCTAACGGATTTCCACGTTCTAGCACACGATCCGCAAAACCGCGATGCGCTACCAGATTCGGCAGCGGCTCGCCGTCCTCCGTGCGCAACAGCAGCATACCATTCCGCGACTCGGTGGCTTCCAGCGCGCGGTCCAACACCACCTGGAACAAACCCTGAAGATTGAGCGTCGAGGTGAGTTCCCGGCTGATATCGGCCAGCGCCGAAAGCTGCTCGACGCGGCGGTTCAAAGCCGCGTCGGTCTGGGTATACAACCGCGCATTGCTGATAGCAAGCGCCGCCTGATTGGAAAAATTGCGCAGCAGTTCCACCTCATCCGAGCCAAATCGACGGGGCGTATCGTAGTAAAAGACCAGGATACCAAGCAGTTCGTCTCCCTTACGCACCAGGCATTCAACCCAAGCGCGTTTGCGCTCGCGTTCCACCTGTGCGCGTAAATTTTGTGTATGTTGGTCCACAAACGAATCGGTGACGATCACCGGCTGGCGGCGGTGCTGCAAATCGCCCACCTCAAGCAGCAGCGGCCAGATCGGATCGCGGGCAAAGTCATCGCTCAGGCCATTATGCCGCGCCAGGGACGGCGTTTGATTCGCATTATCCCACCACATGAACAGCGCAACCGCGCTACAACTGGCAACCGCTACCGACGACGAGCCAACCAGGTCCAGAATCTGGTGAACATCCAACGTGCCGCTAAAAATAGTGGCAATATTGTTCAGAGTGGCTAACTGCATCGCACGGTCGCGGGCCTGGCTGTAAAGCTGCGAGTTGTCGATGGCAATCCCGGCCTGGGCCGCGACGGTCGTTAAGAGGCCCATATCTTTGGACGTGAAGTGCTGGTCGGAGCGTCCCGCGTGAACTACAATACAGCCCAACACCCGATCCGCTGCCAGCAGCGGCACGCCCAACCAGGAATAAACCGGCATGAGCGGCGGTGTCATGCCCATCAGCTTGGCGCGGCGGGGCACCTGCGCATCGATCAACAGCGCCGCCCGTTCTTTTATGACGCGCTCCATCAGGCCGTTACCGGCTGCACGCGGCTCCAATGGCACGCGGCGGTGATTCTGGACATTGAGCGGGAAATACAGGATGTTCCGGTTCGCGTCGAATAACGCTACCGTGAAATTGTCCACGTCGAGCAGTTGGGTGATCTTTTCATAGATCACGTCCAACAGGGCGTTCAGGTCCAGGCTGGAACCCAACGCCTGACTGACCGCCGAAAGGGACGAGAGTTCAAGCACCTGCTGCCGGTAGCGGGCCTGGGTGCGGCTCAGCAAATTGACCCCCGTCACGACGGTCAGCAGCCCGCCAATCAGGATCAGGAACGCCAGTTGGGTCAGTTCGTGGTACGCCACCGCACCCACCGCCGCGAACGGCAGCGGCAGCAGAATGGATTGGGCGCTGCCCTGCCAGCTTTCCAACACCTTGCGCGGCGTGCGGCCCAATGCCAGATATGCCTCAAGGAACATGATCCCCAGGTGAACCAACAGGTACGCCGCCACGAAAACCACCAGCGGCGCAATCTGCGACTTGTCCAGGCGGACCAATGGCAAATCGCCGCCAACTGCCCGGTACATCCACCCGGCAACAAATAACCCCAGCGTCAACTGGGCCGTTCCCACCACGATGCTTTTGACCACCCGCGAATACTCGCGACGCGAACGCTCCGAAGGCGGGGTACGCAGCAGCCATGCCAGATTACCGATCAATGATCCGGCAGCCACGCACCACAACGCCGCCGATGCCAGATCACCTTCATCGCCAATCGTCAGGTAAGCCATCAGCGCCGCAGTGGAGGCCGGTGAAACCACCCCTTCGCTGAACATGGTGCCGATATTCAACATCAAGGCCACCAATGCCGCGAAGAACAACCACAGCCCAATATCCAGATCGTCAGTCTGGGGAATATGCGTTACCAATACGGCCAGGGTACACAGCCCCAGGCCCCAGGAAAAAACAGGTATCCTCGAATGCCGCATCTCGGTATAGTCCACACCTTTTACGAGTTTAATTGTTCATTAACACTTTATCACAGAAACATTACAGCAACAACTGCTAACCAAGTCTGTTATAATCAACTATATGGTACGCTTCTACCAACCCGGCAACGTGGGGAAACTATACATCCCCGACCTGAACACCGCAATTGCTGCCGCGCAGCAGGCGGCTATGCCCCCTTCCCAGGAAGATCAGCGGCGGGTGATTTTGCTGTTGGTCGATCCGCAGGTGGACTTCATCCACGAGGACGGCGCGCTCAGCGTACCCGGCGCGGTAGACGACACACGCCGCACCATTGACTGGCTGTTTGCTAACTGCCGCGATATCACGGCCATTGCTGCTTCACTGGACAGCCACATTCCCACCCAGATTTTTTATCCAACCTGGTGGATCAACGACGCGGGCGACCATCCCGCACCCTTTACCATCATTACCAGCGATGACGTCAATCAGGGGCGCTGGAAAGCCGTCTACGAACGCCAGTGGTCCGACACTTACGTCCACAAACTGGAATCGCAGGCCAAAAAAGCGTTGATGATCTGGCCTTACCATACCATGATCGGCACACCCGGCCATTCGATCTCGCCCGCGCTCTACGAAGTCATCGCGTATCACACCGCCACCCGGCAGTCGCGCCCAACGTTCTTGCACAAAGGCTCGATCCCAAAAACCGAACATTACTCCCTGCTGGAACCGGAAGTCAAAGTACCTTTTCACCCCGAAGGCAGCTTAAACACCTCGTTTCTGGAAATGCTCGCCGACTACGACCTGATCTACGTGGCAGGACAGGCCAAAAGCCACTGCGTGCTGGAAACCGTCGCCTCGGTGATGCGCTATTATGAAAACCAGCCGGACGAAATTGCCAAATGGCGTATTCTGATGGACTGCACCTCATCGGTGGTCCATCCCGACATAGACTTCGACGCCATCGCCGACCAGACCCTAACCACCTACGCGGAAAAGGGCCTGCAACTGGTAAAATCCACCGACCCGATTGACTGATTCACCCGTGTTAGCCCTACCTACTCGGTTCGATCTTCTCCACCACCAGTAGATGAGACAGCGCCAGCACCCGAAACGGCGTGCGTTCCAGCACGTACAGGAAATTACGCAGCCAGCGCCCCAGATGCGGGAAGCGATACACGATGTTGTCATAGCCGCCGAAAATGCGGGAATGATACACGATCTTGACCGGCAGACCGTCGAACAACCGCCGCACCTGACCGGCGGTATAGGTCCGCACATGCGGCGCTAACCTGTTCCGCCAGCGATCCGGCAGGTAATTGATCAATGGCGTATTGCCAAAATGGTATTGACCCTTCCAGTAATGCCCGTGCTGCTCGACCGGGTACCAGCGGTTGGGGCAAAATAACACGATACGCCCACCGGGTTTAAGCACGCGCACCATTTCGGCTACGGCCTGCCGGTCATCGCTCACATGCTCGATCACTTCATTTGACAGGATCGTGTCAAATAAATTGGCGCGGTAGGGCAATGTTTCCGCCGCCGCGACCAGGGCGTGAGGCGTATCCTGCCGGGCGGTCTGCACGCGGTCGAATTCGAGGTCAAACGCTTCGACGGTATCCGAAAATCGGCGGCGAATCTGGCTGGTATACGTGCCCAGTCCGCACCCGGCTTCCAACACCAACGCGCCGTGTAATTCGCCCCAATGCCCGATCATGCGCAGACGGCGCTCCTGGCCGTCCCGCCAGACGTAACTCGGTTCGCCGCGCGCCGCTGCAAGGTTCGAGGGCTGGTGAACACTCATACCGGCTGTCCTTCGTCCCGAATGCGGGCCATCGTGTAACTATCCACAAAACGGCCATCGCGGTAGGCGTAGGCGCGCAAAGTTCCCTCGATCTCAAAGCCGAATTTCCGGTACAGCGCAATCCCGGCGGCGTTGTCAGGAAATACCTGCAACTCGATCCGGCAGATATTGAGCCAGTTCTCCGCCAGATTGATCGCGGCATCCATCAAGGCGCTGCCCACGCCGCAGCTCTGGTAATCCTCGTGAACCATCATGCCGAGATACGCGCTGTGTGACTGCCGCCCCTCGCCCGTATGCAATCCCAGGTAGCCTACCACCTGCTCATCCACGACAGCAGCCAGACCGTGAAAATGGGACGGCGGATTTTCCAGGCGTTCGCGCACGAAGTCACGCGAAAGATAGGGCAGTTGCAGTGTATTGGCAAACACGCTGGGACAGGCAAAAACAGCCGCGAGGTCTTCCCAATCATCCGACTCCACGCCGCGCACCTGCACAGACGGGCATTTTTCACGGCGTTTGACGGTGCCGGTCCCGGAGTCGGCATATCCGGCATCCTGATCAACGCCGCGCAGCCGGGCCAACAGCACGCCATCCTGGTACGCACCCATTCCAAACGCATAGCGCCGCAGCGCCGCCTCAGACTCAAACCCGTATTGTTCGTACAGAGCAATAGCCGCACCATCGCTGGCATGAACGACGACATCCATTCGCCGCAGCCCTAACCAGTTATCGGCCAGGTCCAACGCTGCTTGCAAAAGATTCGGCATGGTTCCATTCGCGGCATAATCGGGATGCACCACCAAGTCCAAACGCGCCGTATGGCGGCGGCGAGTACGCATTATGGATAACCAGGCCACACCTACGATCCGCTTACGGCCACTGGGCACCCCGGTTTCAGCGATCAGAGTATGCGTATTGGCTGACGGCGTGCTGTACCGATCTCGCAGCGTAGACTCATTCATATAGGGTATGTGCAGCGACCGGGGGAACACCCCGCTGGTATTCAACAGTGCGAAAAGTTGATCCCAGTCGTCGCCCTGCTGCCCTCGAATCGTCAAACTTGTGCTCAAAACACCCTCCACACATAACACCCTCATTCGCCTGCCTAGA
>JAFGTJ010000026.1 GCA_016934195.1 Anaerolineae bacterium
ATGGGGGACCTGCTCGATTTGCCACAGGACGACACGCCGCCCGGTAACGATCCCGACTCGAACAATAACGGCAACGGCAACGAGCATGGCAATGGTAATGGCTCGAACGACCACGCCAACGGAAACGGTAACGGAAACGGCTCGAACGGCCACACCAACGGAAACGGAAATGGAGCGGCTTAACATGCGAATCGCAGTGCTGGCTAACCTGAAAAAGAACGCGCCGGTCTGGGACGGCATGTCACCGGATCAGTGGGACGATCTGGACAGCATGACGACGATCAACGCGATCCTGGCCGCGCTGGAAAGCGGCGGGCACCACGCAGAGTTTTTCGAGGCGTCCATCCTGCCACCTTTCAGCATGATTGAGAAGCTGACCCAGTACCAGCCCGATCTGTGCTTCAACATTGCCGAAAGTCATTTCGGGGATGGCCGCGAGGCCCAGGTTCCGGCAGTGCTGGAAATGCTGCGCCTGCCCTATACCGGCAGCAAGGTGTTGGGGCTGGCGCTGGCGCTCGACAAGCCCATGACCAAGCGTGTACTATACTATCACGGCCTGCCCACACCGGAATTCCAGGTCTTCGAGGGCGCAAACGAACCCATTGATGACGATTTGCTGACCGCATCCGGCGATCTGTGCTTCCCGATGTTCGTCAAGCCCAGCCGCGAAGGAACCAGCATGGGCGTGACGGCCAGCAGTATTGTTCGCACGGTGGCCGAACTCCGCGCCCAGGTAGCTGAACAGCTTCAACGCTACCACCAGCCGATCTTGGTCGAGCACTTCATCGAGGGACGCGAGATCACGGTGGGCATGATGGGCAACCTGAAAGTAACCGCCGCCCGGCGCGTGAACGAGCGGACCGCGCCGCACACGCTGCCGGAGGGACTGACGTTCCTGCCGCCAATGGAAGTGGACTTTACCCAGTATGACGACTCGGAAGGCGGCGTGTATACCAACCGCATCAAGGTCGAACTGGTCGATGATTTTCGCTGCCAGTGCCCGGCAGACCTGGCACCGGATGTCGTGGCGGATCTCAATCTACTGGCGGCGGCAGTCTTTCGCGTGACGGGCTGTAAAGACGTGGCACGGGTTGATTTCCGGCTGGATGCGGCCAACGGCGATAAACCCTATATACTGGAAGTAAACCCGCTGCCCGGCCTCAATCCCGGTTACAGTGACCTGTGTATCCAGGCAAACGCGGCGGGCTGGACTTACGAACACCTGATTAACACCATCGTCGATCTGGCAGCGGTACGGCAGGGCATCCACAATGATGATGTCCTGGTGGTGTCCCCGCCCTGGCAGAACCGGCAGCAGTAAAATTTCTTCCCATGACAAACGCGACCAGGAAGGGCGGTGGTCTTGGGACCCCGCCCTTTTTGTTTTCTGATGTTGTTCGGAGGTAAGTGACATGGAGTCGCAATCACGTTTTTCCTTTTCTCGCCTGTTGATCGGCAAACCACTGGCAACCGCCGCATTGCCTCACCAGGCTATCAGCCGCCCGGTAGGACTGGCCGTATTCGCCTCGGACGCACTGTCGTCAACGGCGTATGCTACCGAAGAAATCCTGATTATCCTGGCGCTGGCCGGAACCGGCATGGGAACATTGGGCCTCTCAATCCCCGTTGCCGCCGCGATTGCCGTGCTGCTTGCCATCGTAACCATCTCCTACCGGCAAACCATTTTCGCTTACCCGAACGGTGGCGGCGCTTACATTGTGGCCCGCGACAACCTGGGGGAGCTTCCCGCCCAGATCGCCGGAGCCGCCCTGCTAACGGACTACATTCTGACGGTGGCGGTTAGCATCTCGGCAGGCGTGGCACAAATCACGTCGGGGTTTCCAGAACTACTCCCTTACCGGGTGGAGATCGCCATCGTCGTGATCGTACTGATGACGACCGTTAACTTGCGCGGCGTCAAGGAAAGCGGGCGCATTTTCGCTATCCCCACCTATTTCTTTCTCGGCACGATGTTTGTTATGTTGGGAGTAGGGCTGGTTCGGACAATCTCCGGCTCGCTGCCGACCGTGACCGAGGTCGAGATACTCCACGAAACAACCGAGTCGTTGACCCTGTTCCTGGTGCTGCGGGCGTTCTCAAGCGGCTGTACGGCGCTGACGGGCATCGAAGCGATCTCGAACGGGATCACGGCGTTTAAGGAACCGCGCAGCCGGAACGCCGCTACCACGTTGGTCTGGATGAGTTCGATCCTGATCGTATTGTTCCTGGGCATTACCCTGTTGGCTCACCAGGTCCAGGCGCTGCCGAGCGAAACCGAAACGGCTATTTCACAGATCGGTCGAACGGTATACGGCGAAAACAGCATATTTTATCTGCTGACCCTGGCCGGAACCGCCCTGATCCTGCTGATGGCGGCCAATACCAGCTATGCCGATTTTCCGCGTCTGGCGGCGCTGGCTGCCGGGGATGGATTCTTACCGCGCCAGTTCGCGGCACGGGGCAGCCGCCTGGTCTTTTCGTGGGGCATTATCGGGCTGGCCGGATTCGCGTCAGCCCTGGTCATTGTCAGCGATGCGCGAACGACGGCATTGATCCCGTTATATGCTATCGGCGTATTTCTCAGCTTCACGATCTCGCAAACAGGCATGGTGATTCACCTGCGCCGGATCGGGCGACTGGCTCCTGGCGAAACCGTCCAGGGGCGTGAGGCCATGTTGGAATATGACCCCAACTGGCGGGCCAAGATGTATACCAGCGCGTTCGGCGCGGTATGCACCGGGATCGTGATGGTCGTATTTGCCGTGACTAAGTTTACCAGCGGGGCATGGTTTGTCCTGGTTTTGATCCCTGCGCTGGTGTTTATCTTTTTCCGCATTCACAACCACTACCGGCAGGTGGCCCAGGCGCTCAGTCTGGCGACTCAGACGGCGAGCATCGAGGCGCACCCGGTCCAGACCTTGATCCTGGTCGATAGCGTACACGCCGAAACCGCCCGACTGGTGAGTTTTGCCAAGTCACTCGGCCACCCCTGGCAGGCGCTCCATGTAGCAACCAACCCGGACCGAATCGACACCTTGCGCACCCGTTGGGAAGAACGAATCGGCGAAGGGGAACTGATAATCATTCCGTCTCCCTACCGCTATCTGGCCGAACCAATTCGCCTGTATATTCTGGACGTCCTGGAGCAAAACCCGGAAACGTTTGTGCATATCATTATGGGGCACCTGGTCATGGATACCTTCTGGGAACAGACGCTGCACCAGAATACCGCCTATATCTTTACCCTGGCGTTGAGCCGGTTGGAGCGCGTTGTTGTAACAAGTGTGCCATACCAGATTCACCACACGCCGTCGTAACGCCAACCAGCACACGGCGGGTCCACGAATGACCTGTTGCTGACTTGGGATGTGTGCGTGAAAACGGCCTCACCCCCCGGCCCCGACGCAACCGCAGGTTGCGCC
>JAFGTJ010000234.1 GCA_016934195.1 Anaerolineae bacterium
CCGTTCAAACAGATCGACCGGCTCAAGACGGAAATGGTCGCCACCACGTCGCACGATCTCAAGAATCCGCTGGGCGCGATCCTGGGCTACGTGGACCTGATTAACATGACCAACGACCTCAACGAACGCGGGCAGGAATATATGCGCCGCGTGCAGCGCGCCGTCCGGCTGATGCGCCAGTTGATCGACGATCTGCTGGATATGGCCCGCATCGAGAGCGGTATCCGGCTGCTGTACAGTCATGTGATGCTGCGCAAACTGGTAAACGACGTGGTGGACAGCCTGGACATGCAGATCAGCGAGAAGGACATGCGAATCACGGTGATGATTGACGCCAGCCTGCCGCCCATCCCGGCGGACGAGTTCCGGTTGGGACAGGTGCTCACCAACCTGATCGGCAACGCGATAAAGTACACGCCGCCGGAGGGCGAGGTCACGATCCGGGCCGTGCCGCGTGACGGGTTGGCCCACATCGCGGTCAAGGACAACGGCATGGGCATCAGCCCGGATGACCAGCCGCAGGTGTTCGAGCGCTTTTTCCGCGTGCGCAACGAGCGCACCGACGGCATCGAGGGCACGGGGTTGGGTCTCGCCATCGTCAAGAGTCTGGTCCAGGCGCACGGCGGGCAGATCGGGCTGGAAAGCCGGTTGGGAGAAGGCTCGACATTTTCCTTCACGCTGCCGCTGGCCGCGCCGGAGGGCGTCACCTGGGACGAGGAAGCCGCCGAGGGGGATTAGCTACTCCCCCGGCAGAATCACGCGGAAGCCGTAATACTCTACGGCGGTTTCCGGTTCATCAAAGGCGCGGTACGCGGCCCGCATCAGGTCCTGGTCGCTGAGATACGATCCGCCGCGAATGACCGGGCCTGCCCCGGCGAACGGTCCCGGCGGATCAAGCACGCCCGCTTCCAGGCTGCCGTAGTGATTGCTGGCATACTGGTCGTCCAGCCATTCCCACACATTGCCTGCCATATTCAACGCCCCGACCCACGACGCGCCCACTGGCAGCGCGTTTGCTGGCGCGTGTTCGGCAAAGCCGTCGTCGTGATCTCGATCACGAGCATTGAGCGGGCAGTTGGTGTCGCAGAAATTAACCTGCGTGCCGGTGAAGCCGTTCCCCCAGGGATACGTCCACCCCTCCGGGCCGCGCGCCGCGTATTCCCACCGGGCTTCGGTGGGCAGTGCGCCGCCCCACCACCGGGCAAAATTCATCGCGTCATCCCAGGTGACGAAGACCACCGGGTAATCATCAAAGTTGGGATCATCATAGTAGCGCCGGTTTTCTTTTTCGGGTGGGGTGCAGCCGCCTTGTTCGACGCAGGCGCGGTACTGGGCGTTCGTAACCTCGGTCCGGCCTATCCAGAATGGGCTTAGGCATACTTCGTGAACGGGTGTCTCATCCTCATGCGTGTCGCTGCCCATTTTAAAGCACCCGCCGGGCACGTAGGCCATATCCAGCCCATTCTTTTCCTCGATGCGGGGTGCCCAGTCCCGGTTGCGCGTGCCTGCCGGGATCAGGGTGGGTGACGGCGTATCGGTGAACGTGGCGGACGGCACGGGCGTGTTCGTCGGCGCGGGGGTGGGAGTGTCGGTTGGCTCCTGGGTCGGCAGCGGGGTGTCAGTGGGCTGTGCCGCTGCCGCTGCTGTTGCCTCTGCTGTGGGGCGTTCGGTCGCGGTGGGTTCGGGAGTCGCCGTGTCATCTGCCGCCGCGATCTGCGTGGGGATGTCTTCGCGTTCCGGCGTGGCCGTATCGTCATCATCGCCGCCAAACGGCCCGATCCCCGCTGCCGCCAGCGCGATCACGGCCAGCAGGACCAGCCCGACCAACGCGCCCAATGCCCATCCCGCACGGCGTATCTGGCGGGTGGGTGACGTGGACGCGAACGCGCCGGTTTTTTCCTGATGCCGGAAGCTGTGTTTGAGGTCCGCGATCAGCCGGTCCATGTCGCGGTGAAAATCGGGATCGTTGCGCACTTTGGCCGCGTTGCGATAGGCCAGCGGCTCCAGCGCGGGCGGCAGATCGGCGGCATCCGGCATTCGCGCGTCGTTCACCAGCACCGGCACAACCAGATTACCGCGTTTGAGCGCAGTTTCGACCTCAATCCGCACGAAATCTTTGGGATCGTCCAACCGCCGGTGGCCCTGTTTGTCGGTGACTGCCAGCCACTGCGGGCCGATGATGACCAGGATCGCGTCGTTGGTGGCGACCGCGCGGTCGATATGATCCCGAAAATCCACCCCAAACGGGATGTCATCCACGTCTTTGAAGACCTGTTCCGCGCCAAAGGCGGCGCGGTGGCTCAGGCGATCATAAATGCGCCCCGCGATGACCTCGCTGTCGGTGCGCCGGTAGGAGATGAAAATGTGTGGCATGATAGGCCTCCCCCCCTTTGCTTAAAAGTATAGTGCGGCCCGCCGGTTCTGCAACTCCCGTTAATGCCAGCTATACGGCGGGGGGTTGTCGAACTGCGGTTCCCATTGATCGGCGTCGGGTGCATCGAGCGCGGCCATGCTCAGTAATAACCGGCTGCGGCGCGAATAATACACCAGGTACGGCGTGCCGGGTTGCAGCGCCACGTCCTGCGGCGCGACGTAGGGCGCGAAGCTGTAATCTTCCACGATGAACGAAAACGGCAGTTCGGGGCGATGGCCCTCCACCGGCAGGATTTCCAGCAGACCGCGCGCGTAGCGGACCGGGTCCGGCCCGAAGGCTTCCGGCAGAAAGTGCGCCGCGTTGGTCCCGATCAGGCCCGCGAACATCACGGCGAAGGCCAGTCCCAGCACGGTGAAAAATACGCCGCTCAGCGTGGCGACGGGCGCATCCCCCAGCGCGATCACGACTCCCAGTTGGACCAGCAGCGCCAGCAGACACAACAAAAATGCCAGCGCACCCACGCCCGCGATAATCGCGGTGCGGCGCTGGCCGGGCGTGAGTCGTCCGGTGCGGTTGATGGCGAGCTTGTCCGCCATACCGGGCGCGGCAGGCGGGACCGGTTCAAACTCTGGCGCGTGATCGGCGTGATCGGTCATGGGTCCGTTTTCCTGACAAAATATCACCACAGCGCCACAGCGGACGCCGGGGTGTTTTGGTAAAGCGCATGGCACGGGGTCGTGCCGTCCCGAAGTATACCACGATTGGGGCGGCGATTTGACTCCGCCCTCATGTCAGGGTCCACGAACGAGTTGATGTTGTTGGCGAATTCAATGGGACCACATTTCGTAGGGGCGCAGCAAGCAGCGCCCCTACGCGCCCAATTCGCCAACAACATCGAGTTACCAGGAAAAACGGCCTCACCCCCTAAATCCCCCTCTCCAGCAGAGCTGGCGAGGGGGACTTGCACGTTCGCCGCTGCTTGTTTTCTCCCCCTCGCCATTTTGAAAATGGTGGCGCAACCTGCGGTTGCGTTGGGACCGGGGGGTGAGGCTAATCCCTCTGAAATTTTCACCGCCGCCGGTTATCCCGCCTGCGCCGGTTATCGCGCCGCCGGTCGTCGCGACGGTCGCGGCCAAACACGATATCCCACAAGGTTTCCAACACCTTTTCCAACAGCGGAATCTGTCCCACAAAACCGATCACCGCCAGCGCCGTCCCTAACATGCTGGCCTGGGGAACCGTGATCAACCCAAACACATAGTTGACATCCACCTGGAGCGTCTGGCCCCAGATCGGGATGTTGGATAACGCCGTCTGGCCTGCGACTTTGGGTTCCCAGGTCAGCGTCAGCGCCAGCACCAGGATCGCGGTCGTGGAGTTATCAGCCTTGAGCGTCCAGCGCCATTCCGGTTCGCTGCCGCGTATCATTTCCTGGGTGAGATTGCTGCTCGATTCGACCGTGAAATCCAGCGCGGAAAGTGACGCCGTGACAAAGGCGCGGTGCGTGTCGTAGCGATCCTGGATCAAAATCGGAGTTGCCAGGACTTCGTTATCCGCGATCTCGGCCACCGGCTGAAGCGATCCGTCGCCCAACACCTTGAGCTTGATGCGAATCAGGCCGGAGCGTCCCACCTGGAATTCGCCGGGCCATTCCAGTTCGACCACGCGCTGCTCGTAGCCGTTGACCGCGCCGCTGGCCCCACCCTGACCGTCCGGTCCGCCCATCGGCATCGCGCCCTGACCGACCGGGGCAACGGCCACGTCAATACTGTTGTCCAGCACGATATCGGTCGTGAGCGGCGCAGTGTTGGCGGGCGCGGCGGACGCGATCTCCGGCGCGGCGGCGATCTCCGCCGAATCCGCCGACGAGAGATCGGCAGCGGCGGCCCCTTCGACCATCACACCCATCGGCATCGCGGCAAACTGCCCGCCGGACCCGCCATCGAACACGGTATCCAGCGCCCCGGTGCCGCCGAGCGCGGCGACTTCCTGCTGCGAATACAACACCCCGCCGGTCGTGCGTTCTTCTTCGGCCTGCGGACCATGCGCGGTCCACAGCACGACCGCCGCCGCGACCAGGCACACCAGCCCTACCAGCATGAATAACAGTCTACGCATAACGAATTGGCTCCTTCAGTTGCCGGTTATTGGTCATGAGTTTATGGTTTTTAGTCGATGCCAAGCCCTGGCTAAACGCTCACCGGCCACATCAAAACCGATCACTAAAAACTAACAACCACCAACTATCCACGTTTATATCCACGTTTAATCGGAGAGATTGAGGTGAATGGTGTCCCAATACGCCCGGAAGGGGCCGGTATGATTCTGGCCCAATGACGTGATCGGCGCATCGTTCACCAGCGCGATCACGTCTTCCAGCCAGCGGACCAGTTCCGGCACGCCGCTTTCGGTCGATGCCCGGTGAATCTCGGCCAACTCGCCCAGCAGTTGATCGCGCTGGTCCGGCGCGTTGCGCTTGACCATGATCACGGCTTCCGTCACCGAACTCAGCAGTTGGTCGAGCGTCATGGAGCCGTCGGGCTGGTCGTCACGATCCTGCTGGACGCCCGTTTGCAGCGTGTACAGCAGCGACTGCCACGCCTGATCGTAGATCGTGCCGGTGGGCAGCCGGTCCTTTGGCGCATACAGCAGCGACAGCACCGCCGCCGCGAAAATTGCCTCGTCTTCCAGGGCCGATTCCTGGGCCTGCCGGATCAGGCCGTGCAGGTTTTCGTGCCATTCCGGTTTGAGATCAGGCTGGACCAACATTACCA
Source organism: Anaerolineae bacterium (assembly GCA_016934195.1). Taxonomy (GTDB): domain Bacteria; phylum Chloroflexota; class Anaerolineae; order Aggregatilineales; family Aggregatilineaceae; genus JAFGTJ01. The sequence continues at coordinate 5,149 of JAFGTJ010000234.1, forward strand.
GCATCGTATTATTGATAATCTGTTTAATCTGTTCAGCCGTAAGCGCCGGGGCCATAACACCTGTGCTTTCACATACATACCGTCACCACCTCTATAATACACCGTTTGGCCCGCCTGCGCTGGTTTAAACAGTCCCTGGTACTGTATCGAATTCGGTTAAAAAACGGCCTCACCCCCTAATATCCCCGCGTATGCTGCGCATACGACCTCCAGCAGAGCTAGAGAGGGGGACTTGCCGAGATGAACACTGCCACATCTCCCCCTCTCCAACTGGGTTGGAGAGGGGGCCGGGGGGTGAGGCCGTTTTGGGAGGTCTCCACCCGTATGC
>JAFGTJ010000235.1 GCA_016934195.1 Anaerolineae bacterium
ACCGGCGCGTCCGGTTGTGAAGGACAATATAAATTTGTCTTAACCGCTCCCTGATGCCATAATAGGGTGCGGCAAAGGTATAGAGAGCTAATTGAAGGCTTTTCTTATTCAAATCATCTGGAGGTAGCCCGTGGCAAGTGTAACCTATCGGAATGTTTACAAGCGTTTTGGTGATGTTGAGGCCGTCAGTGACCTGAACATCGAAATCCCGGATGGCGAATTCCTTGTATTCGTTGGCCCATCCGGATGTGGCAAGTCTACCAGTTTGCGGATGCTTGCCGGGTTGGAAGAAATTTCGGAAGGCGAAATCCTGATCGGCGACCGGGTCGTGAATAACGTAGCGCCCAAAGACCGCGATATCGCCATGGTGTTTCAGAGTTATGCGCTCTACCCGCATATGACGGTGTACGACAATATGGCCTTTGGCCTGCGTTTGCGCCGTACTCCCAAGCAGGTTATCGACGAGCGGGTGCGCGAAACCGCCGCGTCTTTGGGCATCGAACAACTGCTGGATCGCCGTCCTCGGCAGTTGTCGGGTGGTCAGCGTCAGCGTGTGGCCGTCGGGCGCGCGATTGTGCGTGAGCCTGCCGTGTTCCTGCTGGACGAGCCGCTGTCGAACCTGGATGCCAAGCTGCGCGTGGAAGCGCGTACTTTCATCAGCAAGCTGCACCAGCGGTTGGGCACCACGTTTATTTATGTGACCCATGACCAGGTGGAAGCGATGACGATGGGCCAGCGTATCGCGGTGTTGAACGCCGGAGTCCTGATGCAGATCGATACGCCGACCAACCTGTACGATCATCCCGCCAACGTATTTGTGGCTGGGTTTATTGGCAGCCCGTCAATGAACTTCTTCGATAACAGCACGCTGGTCGAAGATGATGGCGCGATGTATCTGGATACCGGCATATTCCGGGTTGCGGTGCCGGAAAACCGTTACGATCTCTACCGTGAATATCTTGGAAAATCGGTTGTGTTTGGTATCCGGCCTGAAAATATTTCCCATATTGATTTCCAACCGTCAAACATTTCGCCTGCTCAGGTTGAGGCGAATGTGGACGTGGTGGAAGAAATGGGCCACGAGAAGATTTTGTACCTTGAAGAAGGCGGCAAGTCCTTCCTGGCGCGCGTTGATCCGCGTGCTGATGTGATGGTTGGGCAGCGTCTGATGATGGTCTTTAATATGGACACCATGCAGTTGTTTGATCAGGAAACGGAACAGGCGCTTCAGTAACCGCGCTATCCTGCGTTTGGAAATTTAAAACCGCCTGTGAATGCTCACGGGCGGTTTTGTTTCGCATTGGTTCCCGGTATATGATGTGAGGATAATGACGGTCTGGCAATATTAATCTGGTGATAGACTGGGTGGGGATGATGTGGCAGTGATAACCGGGCGATGGTCCTGGGTGGGAATGTGGGGTATTGCGCTGGTTGCCGGGGGACAGTGGCTGTGGTTTGAGTATCCTGACACGGCGGGTCCGGGCGGAATTGCGGCGTTGATCGGAATCGCGTTTTTAGTTCTGGCGATGCGCAGGTTGTCCGGCGTCGTGCAGGATCAGCCGCCCTTGCTGAGCACGCTAAACAGACCTGTAAATTGGTCGATTCCGAAATTGTCATTCGCGGCAGCCGGGATTGGACTGAGTCTGTATACCGGGTGGCGGGCGTTGGGTGGCGGGCTGACGGTCGGAATTCTATACTTGCTGTGGGGCGCGAGCGCCGGGCTGACGATCTGGGGATTGGTGCCGAATGACGCGATCCGCGAATGGCGGCATTCGGTGATCAGCGGGCTGCGCCGGGAATGGCGTATGAGCCTGGGGATCGGCGCTTTGTTTCTGGTCGCGCTGGTAATACGGACGGCGTGGCTGGATACATCGCCGTATATCCAGGCTGGAGACGAGGCCGCCTTTGCGATCCAGGGCGTGCGGATCGTGGAGAAATACGATTGGCACGTCAACCCGTTTGAATACGGCGCATGGCACCACCCGCTGGTGTATCACACACTGATCGCGGCGGCGGTGAAGGCGTTCGGACAAGCGGTTTTCGCGGCGCGGCTGCCATCAGCGGTATTGGGCGCGCTGACGGTCCCGGCGGTATATCTGATGGGCCGGCGGTTGTTCGACCGGCACGTAGGGCTGGTCGCGGCGCTGTTTATGGTCGCATACCCGCTGCACGTCCATTTCAGCCGCACCGGGATTAACCAGGTGGGCGATCCGCTGTTTGCCGCGCTGACGGTTGCGTTTTTGACGCGGGCGCTGCGTGATGGGAATACAATGGAGGCGGCATTGGCCGGGTTGAGCCTGGGCCTGTCGCAGTATTTCTACTCGGCGGCGCGGATGGTGCCGCTGCTGGTGATGGTCTACGTGGGCCTGTACGCGCTGGTGGATTGGCGCGCGATCCGGCGGCGGGCGGGCATATTGGTCATCACCGGGACTGTGGCCGGGGTGGTCGTATTCCCAAATTTGTACGCTGTGTACCGGGACTCCGAGCGTCCGATCAGTCCGCGTTTGGATCGGATCAGTATCTGGGCAACCGGTAATGTCGAAGCGGCAGCGGACGAGGGACGGTTGACGGCGTACTGGACCGGCCAGATTCAACGCTCGTTTATGACTTACGTGCAGACGCTGGATGAAAGCGGTTTTTACGGATACTACAACCCGGTGATGGGTTGGTTTGCGGGAGTGCCGTTCCTGGTTGGACTGGCATATGTGGCGCGGCGCTGGCGCGATCCTCGGTGGAGCATTCTGGTTATCTGGGCCGGGATGACGGCGGTGCTGGGCGGCGTGCTGCTGGTTGATCCGCCACGTTTTACCCGTTACGTGGCTGTGACGCCGGGGTTGGCGGTCCTGGTAGCGTTGGGCGTGATCTGGATCGCCCGGATTGCGACTGGTTGCGCGGCGGTGTTGGGAGTCAGGCGGCGGCTTGCGTGGGGATTCCCGGTGGCATTGGTTGTGATGCTGGCAATGGCTGAGTTGGGATTGTACGTGTTTGACTATTTGCCGCAAAAGTTACTATACGGCGAGGCGACGGTTCAGCTTAACGAGGTGGTGGACATTCTCGAAGAGGTGGACGAGGTATATCAAGTTTGGTATTTCTCGTCGCTGAGCCTGGATGTTACCGGATCGGACATAGCGCGTTACCGGTTGGGTGAACGGCGGGGAACTGAATTTTCCTGGGAGATTGCGCGTTGGCACGAGGTAGTTCCGCCGGGCGCTCATGCGTTCGTGATCGCGCCTGACCGGTATGAGGCCATTGGTGGTACACTGGTATACGAGATTCCCGGCGGTGAGATGCGCGAATATTTTAATATGCGCACCGGGCAACCGTTGGTATTTATATATTTTGCGACGGTGGGGGAATGGTATGATCAAAACAGCGTGGATTGAACTGGGCACACAGGGTAATGCTCAGGTAGTAGATATTTCGCAGCAGGTAGTCCAGGCAGTGCAGGATAGCGGCCTGAACAGCGGGATCGTGACAGTGTTTTGTCCCAGCGCGACCAGCGCCCTGACAACGCTGGAATACGAAAGCGGGTGCGTGCGCGATTTGCAGCGGCTGTTCGATGAGATCATTCCTGCCAACCGCGATTACTATCATAACCAGCGGTGGGGTGATGGAAACGGGCATAGCCACGCACGCGCGGCGTTACTGGGACCATCCCTGACCGTGCCATTTGTGGACCGGCGGCTGACGTTGGGCACCTGGCAGCAAATTATTTATGTGGATTTTGATAACCGGGCACGGCAGCGCCGCCTGGTGGTGCAGATAATGGGCGGGTGATGTCTGATGGTTGATCCGGGTCAGGTAGTGATGGCATTGCAACGGATTTCGGCTGAGATCCGTGAGACTCAACAGGTGGATAAGGCGTTGCGCCGGGCGGCAGAAGTTTTGCATGAATGGCTTGGGGGTGCGGTGATTGGTGTATGGCAGGCGAATAATGATGCGTGCCAACTTGAACTGGTGGCATCCAGCCGCGCGCCGTTGTACCTGATCCCCGCGAGGTTGCCGTACAGCGTGGATGTGCTGGGCGGCGCGGCCCAGACGCTCGAACCGTGCCTGGTTCCTGATGCGGTTTGGCCGCCCGGTAGTCTTAGTCGGTGTTCGGTTTTAGCGGTTCCGATGTTGTGGCGAGGGACATTGGTGGCAGTACTGGCTGCGTTCGACGAAACGCCGGGGCGAGTTTTTAGCGCGGACGAGATTCAGTTGGTTGAACTGTTAGCGCAGCCATCTGCTGCGATCATTGCGAACCGGCAGATGGAGCGGCGGGTGCAGGTGTTTGAGCAGGTGGTCAACGATCAACGGAAGCGGCTGAGTCATGTACAGGCGGCCATTCGTGACGTGCTGGAACAGCCGGATATTCACGCTAACTTGACGACGGTCGTGCAGACGTTGCAAGCGTTGGGATGGCAGCGGGTAGCGCTGGCCCTTTACAATGACGCGATGACAATTGAGGACCTGCTGGCGGTTGGGTTTTCCGACGCTGAACGCCCGCAGCTTGCAGAACGGATCGTGCCGGAGGATGTGTGGCGAGGACTGCTGGCAGGCGAATTAGAAGACCAGCGGCTGAACGGGATGCTGTATATGTCCGGTGGACGCGAGTGGTCGGCGGATGATTTTCTTTTTGCGCCGATCCGACGCGGGCCAGAGCAGATCGTGGGACTGATCCGGCTTGAAGACCCGGTTGGCGGGCAGTTTCCCGCGCACGAGGTGCTGTGTTCGCTGGATATTCTGATCGGGCAGGCAGCGTACATTGTGGAACATGCGCGTTTGTTGGAGGAGCGTTCGCATATTGCGGACACTTTGAGCGAACAGGTAGATGAACTGTCCATGATGCACCGCGCCGACCGGGAAGTGTCCGCGCATCTGGACGTGGACCGGGTGATGCGGCTGACGATGGATTGGGCGCTGCGCCGGACCGGGGCGGATGCAAGCCTGTTGATGCTGGTCACAGATGACCGGCGCGGGTTGGTGCCGTCGGTGATGATGGGTTATATTGACCGGGCGACGCTAGAATATGATGAACATCACCCGATGCGGCTGGACGAAACGATCATCGGGGCGGCGGCGAGTACCGGGCAAACTCAGGTTCGGCACGATCTGACGCCCGAAGACGTGCATTGGCTGCCGTTTATGCCCCGCTCGCGGCATGTGTCGGTGCCGCTGGCGATGCGTGGTGAAGTGTTGGGGGTGCTGTCGTTGGCATCCGATTGGGAAGAGGCGTTTCAGGCGCAGGACGTGAGCTTTCTGGAACGGCTGGCGCGGCGGGCAGCGGTGGCATTGGATAACGCCCGCCTGTTTCGCCAGTCGGAGCAGTTGGCGGACGATATGGCCGTCTTGTATTCGGCCAGCCGCACGATTACGTCCACGTTGGAACATGGCGAGGTGCTGCGGCGGATCGCCCAATCGCTGGCGGTGGCGCTGGAATGTTCGAGCGCGCTGCTGCTGGATTACAAGCCGGATGTGCCAGAATTACAGGTCCTGGCGGTGTACCGGCTGGGAACGGCGTATGATGCTCAGGAAGTGCTGCCTGAGATTAACGAGCGTTTGCCATTGGTGGATATTCCGTATGTCGAGCGCGTGGTCGAAAGCCACCGTCCGTTAGCAATCCGCGCGGCGGACGAGGCGATCCCGGAAGCGCTGCGGGACCGGCTTAAGGACCGCTCGATTCATGTTATGCTGCTGCTGCCGTTGGTGGCTCAGGATGAGTTGGTTGGTTTGGCGATCCTGGTTGAGGGTCGGCACGACCGCTATTTTGTCGAGAACGAGATTTTTAAGGCCGAGATGTTGTCTGGTCAGGCGTCGGTTGCGCTGCGGCAGTCGATGCTGTACAGCGAAGTTTTGGAGCTGGAGAAGCTCAAGTCTGAAATGATTCGTATGGCATCGCATGACCTGCGGAATCCGCTCAGCAACGTGATGGGGTATATCGAACTGCTGGCGATGAATTTGGAACAGTTTGGTATGACGCCCGATCAGCAGCAGTATATTAACAGTATGCGGCGCAGCGCCACTGCGATGAAAGTATTGATCAACGACCTGTTGACGCTTGAACGGATCGAAAGCGAGCGCCAGGGTCAGTGGCAGGAGTTCGACCTGGGGGGATTGATTATGGAAGTGGTCGAATCGGCCCAGTCCAGCGCCCGGTTGAAAGACCATATCCTGACGCTGGAGCGCGAGCCGGGTAACTGGGCCGTTGAGGGCAATGTTACGCAGATACGACAGGCAGTGGCAAATCTGGTAGATAATGCCATCAAGTATACGCCTGAAAGCGGACGGATCGAGGTGCGTTTCTGGCAGGAACGGAACCGGTTGTGCTGTGAGGTGAAGGATACCGGGTACGGGATTTCCCCGGCCCGGCAGAAGCGATTGTTCGAGCGATTTTATCGTGCCCAGGAACCGGGAACCGATCATATCGGGGGAACGGGGTTGGGATTGAGCCTGGTGAAGATTGTGGTCGAACGGCATGGCGGCCAGGTATGGTTTGAAAGCGAACCGGGGCAAGGCAGCACATTCGGTTTGTGGCTGCCGGTATTCGGACAAGATGCTTAGGATGCGAGATGGAGCAAAAGCGGGCATTGGTGATTATGTTTATGAGCGGGCCGGATGACGGCCAGAAAATATACCTGAGTTATGACGCGGGCGATGGGTATTTGAACACGGATGGATCGTGGCAGATTGTCTTTGGGCGGCGCGAAGAATGCGATGTGAGTATTCCGTTTGATACCCAGGTGTCACGCCAGCACGCGATGCTGCGAATGATGCTCAACGGTGAATTTTTATTGATTGATTCCGGGAGTCTGAACGGGACATTTGTTCGGAAGGAACGAATCGACCAACCGACTCGGATTAAACGTGGCGAGTTATTCCGGCTAGGGCGCACGTCGCTGCGCATTCAGCCGGAGATGGATGAGGGATAGGTGGATACGATAGGGTTACAGGATATCCGGGACCTGGCGCAGCAGGAATCAGTCCGGCTGCATCACTACTTTATCGGTGTGGAGCACCTATTCATCGCGCTGACGCAGCTTGAAGGTGGTTTGACGCTGGCGGTTTTGACGCATCACGATCTGTCGCCCCGGTTTGTGCGGTACAGCATTCGGGAGAGCGTGGGGCGTTATGAAGACCAGCGGTACTGGCCGGGATTCCCGGAAACCCCGCGCGCGTTAGAGGTGCTGGCGACGGCGAAGCGATATGCGGGGATTCATCCGACTACCGAACGCGATTTGCTGCTGGCGATTCTGGATGAAGGCGATAGTTGCCCGATCCGCGTGTTATATGAGATGGGTGTGAATGTGACCGCACTGCGCCATACGGCGGCGAATTGGACCGAACCGGTGATGCCGCAGCGCCCGGAAGTGCCGATTGAGGGTGATATTGACCTGGGACCGGAACAAAGCCGGGTGTTCAAAATGATGTTCCGCCAGTATGGACGGGTGCAGGTGTTGCACGAACTGCACGGCGGATTCAGCGGCGCACAGGTGCTGCTGGTGCGACCTGTGCGGGTTGATGGAACCCGGGACGCGCCGGTGGTAGTGAAACTGGACGACCGGCATTCGGTGCTGTACGAACGGCGGCGATATGACCTGTATGTGCGGGGAAAACTGCCGATCACGACGGCGCAGTTAGTAGACCAGCCGGTTGTGCCGGATGACTCGTGGTGTGGTGGGTTGAAATACACGTTCGTTGGTGGGCTAAACGATACCGAGCCGGTGAGTCTGGGTGAAATAGCTGCCAAGCGTGATCCCCAGGTGGTTAGTGATTTATTATGGTCGCTGTTCAGGGATTTTGGACCAGGGTGGTGGTTGCAGCGGAAGCCCTACCGGTTTGAGGGGTGGCGCGAATACGAACATGTGCTGCCGCCTGCGTTAGTCCTGGAAGCGGTGCTCGCCGATTATGATCAACATGGAATGGGACATACACTGGAGCCGTTGGGCGCTTGGAGCCGCACCAATCATGTGATGCCGGGCGAGATCGTCACGCTGCGAAAATTTGTGGTGCAGAAGATTGACGCCAAGCGGCAGGTGGTAAGTCTGGCGGCGGGCGCGCAGCCGGAAGCGATCAACCGGACCGGAAAAGTTGAAGTGCGCGGGTTGGA
>JAFGTJ010000236.1 GCA_016934195.1 Anaerolineae bacterium
GCCATACCCGGCACGATCACCGCCTCGGTGTGGTACTTGCGCGCCGTGCGCCGGATTTCCCACTCCGAAAACAGGGTATCGGCTTCCGCGCCGAGCACCAGTACCGGCGCTTTGACACGTTTGGGGCGGGGCAGCGCCGGACCCAACATTTCCAACGTCACCAGGTAGGACGCGCCGCTCAAACGTGGCTGGTACGCCGCCAGCCGGTCCGCCGCAAGGTCTGCTGAAAATAGCACGAAGCGCAGGCGGTTCGGCGTGTTCACCAGATGCGCATAGTCCAGCGTGAGATTCGCTTTCAGCAGGGCGAGCGGCATGGCTCGCGCTACTCGCAGCACCGACAGGATCAGGCCGTGAACGGGCGCGGACGCCACCAGCACTCCGGCGGGCGCGGCGTGCCGTTCCAGGTATTTCTGGACCACTAGCCCGCCCATGGAGTGCCCGATCACGACCGGCGGCGCGGGCAGCGTCCCGGCGACCTGGGCCACGTCCGCCACGTAATCCCTGATCCGCGCCCACCGCAGTTTTTCGCGGCCCGCGCTGGCCCCGTGACCGCGCAGGCTCAGCGCGTGGACGGTGTAGCCGTGTTGGGCAAAATACGGCAGGAAATAGTCGTCCCACACCCACGCCCCACCCCACATGCCATGCACGAACAGCAGCGGCGTAGGATGGGCCGGATCGGGGCCTGTTTCGGGAGCGCGTGAAATGACCTCTAGCCGTCCGGCATCGTCCGAATCGGCATCCTCTACCATGTCATTATCCCCTCGATCAGCGGCACGACTTCTCCCCCCACACGGACCATCGTGATCGCGTCCGGTACGCCGTCCACTTCGATAGCCAGGCGGCTCGGACGTCCCATTTCGATTCCCTGTTCGGCGGTCATGTACGTGGTGGGCGGCGTGGCGGGCATAATGCCGTTCTGGACGAGGTACGCGCCCAATCCGCCGCTGGCCGATCCGGTGGCCGGGTCTTCGGGAACGCCCAATCCCGGCGCGAACATGCGGGTATGCACATCTACATCCGGCCCGATTGTTTCCGTCGTGAGCACCATCGCGCAGCGCCCGCACAGCGTTTCGGGGTCCAGCGCCGCGAACTGCCGCGACAGCCGCCCCGCGTCGATCTGGGTCGTTTTCATCGCGGCGACCTCTTCCCGCGAGCGCACCGGGACGAATAACTGCCGCACCCCGGTCGAAACGACCTGGACCGGCCAGCCGGTATCCGTCACCGCCTCGGCGGGCAGGCTCAACGCTGCCGCGATCTCCGCGATCTGTTCGGGATTGGCGGTCGCGGCGAATTCGGGAGCCATGTGATCCATGACTACGTGCGTGACGCGCCCGTCCCGGACGTGCAGCGCCGCCGCCCGCACGCCGACGTTTAGCTGGAACCGCACCGTCGTGACCGGCTCATGCAGTTCGACGCGGCCCAGGTGCGCCAGCGTCCAGTGCGTACCAACGACCGGGTGCCCCGCGAACGGCATTTCGTATTCCGGCGTGAAGATGCGGACCCGAAAATCAGCGGCGGGATTATCCGGCGGCAGGACGAACGTGGTTTCGGATAGATTCATTTCCAGCGCGATTCGCTGCATCTGCGCCGTGTCCAGCCCTGCCGCGTCGGGGAAAACGGCCAGCGGATTCCCACCGAAGGCGCGGTCGGTAAATACGTCCACCTGGAAAAAACGGTATTCTGGCATGGGGGGGCCTTTCTAAAACAGTCGTGAATAAAAAACCCGCAGCGGATCGCTCCGTGCGGGCTTGCTGTACATCACCGGGCGGGGGTTAGCCTTCCGGCAGCTTCATGCTTTCCCAGTCCGCTTTCGAGACGAACTTGGTCAGGTTACGGCCATCGTCGGTCTTGGCGCGCAGCCCGTAGCGAGTCTGGCCCTTCTTGGTTGTGAACGTGACCTTGACCACGTTCGCCTCTTTGATCTGTACCTTCGCACGGATCTTTACATCATAGAATTCAATTGCCACGGTCATTACTCCTTTTTCTTTGTAACTACAGAGCTTCCCACTATACCCAGGTAAGCTTGTGACCCAGTGTTGTGCTTGATATTGTATCAAGCCAGGCGATGAAATGCACACTTTTTCGCCTGCGTTCTATCTGGCATTGTACAGGACGTTTTCCCCTGATGCAAGCGCCATTGGGTTGGAAACATGTTTCTATGTCCCGGCGTGTGACTGAATTTGCCGATTCTGGCCCTCATCATGTATGGTAGGGGAATAGTTTGACCATCGGCGCGCGCTGGACTACACTTGGCAGATAGAAAACCGTTTGACGTAAGGAATAATATAGTATAATTGCAGATACTTATGCTTTGTTAAGCGTGTGTGGCGTGGAGATAACGGCTTGACCTATCACTCTCGTCTCGACCGGCGGCGGCGCATCCAGCAGAACCAGGCGCAGCTCGCGGCGACTTTGACCCTGATTGTCGTGGTCGGCATCATCATTGCCGCGCTGTACCTGATCCAGACCACCACGACCACCACCACCAAGCGCGAGTTGGAGGAAATGAGCGACCATCGCGCCCGCTTGCAGCGCGATAACGAACGGCTGCGCGCCGAGATCGCCGACCTGCAAAGCCTGCCGCGTGTCATGACGCGCGCGGCGGAAATGGGATTTCGCCCGGCATCCGAAGAGGAGATTCAATACCTGATTGTGGATGGTTATCGCTACAACCGGCCCCAGGTGACACCCACGCCCACGCCGACGCCCAACGCGCCGGAAGAAATTTACGACGAGACATTGGGCGGCTGGCTGCAAAAGCAGTGGGATAAAATAAAAGAGCAGTTTTCCGATTGGCGTAATGAGTAGCAGGGTAGACGTGTGGCGTTATGATTAGCGACGAAACCTTTAACCGCCGCCTGAAGTTGATCGGCGCGGTCCTGGTCGGGATCAGCGTGCTGTTATTGACGCGCCTGTTGTCGTTCCAGTTCTACATGGACCCCAACACCCGCCAGACGCTCGAAGACAACCTTGACAACCGGGTGTACCAGACGGTCGAGGTACGGCCCAATCGCGGCCTGATCTACGACCGCAACGGCCACCTGCTCGCTACCAACTCGTTCGATTACCAGATCGGCATCAGTCCCAACCAGGTGTTGGACCGCCAGGAAGTCGCGGCGCAGTTGGCCCCGCTGGTCGGAATGCCGGAAAACGAGCTGTATCACCGGCTGGAACCCAATGCCGACGGCACTTATGTACCCTGGGTGCTGCTGGCCTCCCGCGTGGATTTTGACACCGGGCAGCGAATCATCGACCTGGACATCGACGGCATCGACATCAGGCCGCTGCCGATCCGCATCTATCCCCAGGGCGACCTGACCGCGCAGTTGGTCGGCTTTTACGCGGGGGCCGACGATGCCCGCGAAGGACGCGGGTACAGCGGCGTCGAAGGTTACTATGAATCGCTGCTGGCGGGCCAGTCGCGCCGCGTGACTACCAGCACCGTCCCGGTGCTGGACGAGGCCGAAAGTACGATCAGCGTGCGCGACGGCATCAGCCTGCAACTGACCATCGACCGCGACCTGCAATTTCTGGCGCAGGAAATCATCGATCAGGCGGTGGTCCAGTACGGCGCGACCGGCGGCACGATCCTGATTATGAATCCCCGTACCGGCGAAATCCTGGCGGTTGCCAATAACCCGACCTTCAAGCCCGACAATTTTTCCGCCGAAAACCTGGAACTGGTCCGCAACCAGGCCGTCAGCGACATCTATGAGCCGGGATCGGTTTTTAAAGTAATCACGATGGCGCTGGCGATTGAAGCCGGAATCGATCCTGCTACCTGGACCTATGCCGATCCGGGCTGTGGGGAAATGGCCGGGATTCAAATCTGCAACTGGAACGATCAGTCACGCGGGAATCCCAGCTTCGCGCAGGTGTTTGTCGAGTCGTTGAATACCGGCACGGCGACGCTGTTCGCCCAACTGGGCCATTCGACCGTATATCCGCTGCTGCGCGCCTTCAACATCGGCACGCCGACCGGGGTGGACCTGGAAGGCGAATCGGGCGGCATCCTGGTCGAACCGGGCGATACGTTCTGGAACGAAGCGCAGTTCTTGACGACCAGTTTCGGGCAGGGGGTATCGGTCACGCCGTTACAAATGCTGGCCGCCATGAACGCGATTGCCAACGATGGGCTGATCATGCAGCCGCACATCGTCAAGGCGCGCATCGACGGGAACGAAGTCATCGAAACGCGCCCTTCGGCCAGCCGCCGCCCCATCAGCGAAGCCACCGCGCACATCGCGCGCGATATCATGGTGCAGGTGCTGCGCGAAAACCAGGAAATCGTGTTTTCGTTCCCCGGTTATACCGTCGCGGGCAAGACCGGCACCGCCCAGATTCCGACCGCCGGGGGCTATTATGACCCGGTAGGGTCGATTGCGTCATTTGTGGGCTTTCTGCCCGCCGATGACCCGGTCGTATCGGTGCTGGTCAAGCTGGACCGGCCCGCCGGGTATTGGGGCAGCAAGACCGCCGCCCCGGTGTTCCAGGCATTGGTAGACCGGCTGGTCGTCCTGATGGAAATTCCGCCGGATGCGGTGCGTTCGCAGTTGGTCGCCCAGGGGGGCGATCCATTTGACCGGGAATATTAATCGAGAATGATAGTTGATAGGGAACCGGGCAGAGGTGGACGGTTTTTTAGTCCGGCACAACCTGAGATCGGTGTGGCAAAAGGGAGACATACCTGTGATGAGTAGTGGATCAATCAATCCACACGACGCCCATATTCTCGTCGTGGAAGATAACGTACCTAATTTTGTGTTGATCGCCCGACTGTTAGCACATATGGGCGTGAATCACTGCGAATGGAAAACGAGCGGGTGGCAGGTGGTCCAGTTCGCCGACACCCTGCCTAAGCTCGACCTGATCCTGATGGACATTCGCTTACCCTATGAAGACGGGTATCAGGCGCTGCGCAAAATCCGCAGCCATCCCCGCCTGAACGAGACGCGCGTGATCGCCGTCACTGCCGAAGCCAGCGAAGAGGAACTGCAAAAAGCGCGCAGCGCCGGATTTGACGGATTCCTGGGCAAACCGCTGGACCCGGATCGCTTCCCGGAGCAGATACGCAAAATCCTGTCCGGCGTTCCGGTGTGGGAATGGCACTAAGCCAGCCGCGATCAGCTTTCAGGCCGTCAGCGATTACGTTATCAGGCCGGTGGATGTGATGCGCCTTGCCGGGCGTATTCGGATGTGGGGACAACTATTCTTTTTCGCCACAGAGGGCCTCTGCTTTGCAGCGGACGGTGCGCGCAGAGGACCCAAAAGTTTTCTCTTTACGAATAGAGACTCTGTGTTTCTGCGATTCATTTTTTGTCCCGATTTCCGATAGTATCCCGCCCCGGCGCGTCCTGGCGCGTTAGGGCGGGGCCACGAACGAGTTGATACTGCTCCCGAAATAGCCGGATTTCGGTTTCTTTGTGGTGAAACCTGATTCGTGGCAACTGTTGGCGAATTGGGCACGTAGGGGCGCTGCTTGCCGCGCCCTCCCCAAAAAACAAACAGGGCGCAGCAAGCAGCGCCCCTACGCAAACGTGGCGGTGGCAAGTTCGCCAACAGCATCGAGTTGTCAGGAAAAACGGCCTCACCCCCTAAATCCCCCTCTCCAGCAGAGCTAGAGAGGGGGACTTGCGCGTTCGCCGCTGCTTGTTTTCTCCC
>JAFGTJ010000237.1 GCA_016934195.1 Anaerolineae bacterium
CCGCGCGCGGCCTGCGCCACCGCTTCGGTATCGCGCAGATCGCCAAAATACAGTTCGACGTGATCGCGGATATCCTGGGGCAGCAGGCTTAGCGTACCGGGACGATGGCCGGAATTGTAGCGCACGAAGGCGCGCACCTCGACCCCGTTCTGTACCAGTGCCTCGACTAAGTGACTGCCGATAAATCCTGCCGCGCCGGTTACGAGCGCGCGTTTTCCAGGCATACTTACTCCCCCTACTGTTTGCCCAAACTCTGCTTGATCAGCATTGCCGCGCGCGTCGGCCAGATCAGGACCGCCAGTAACCATGCCCGCAGCGTTCCAAAATGCTTGCGGGTGTAGGCGATCAGGTCATTGAAATAAACGTGGGTTGCCAACCGCTGCACCTGGCTCACGCTGGCGTGTTCGTCGTGAACAATCGTTACCCCGGCCACGTAAAACACCGGCTGCCCGGTTTGCGCGATGCGGCAGCAAATGTCGTCCTCGGTGAAATACAGTTTCAGCCGTTCGTCGAAGTTGTCAATCTGTTCCAGAATCGTGCGGCGGACCAGTAAATTCGAGTCTGGCGCAACCTCGACCACGCGATCCGATTCGCGATCCCAGTCAGCATACCACATCACCTGCCGCCGCCGGTCGCGCCAGGGCTTGAGCAGCAAACCGAGCAGCGTATACCCAAGCAGCAGGTCGGGGTAGGTTGCCAGCCGCGAGCAGTTGCGTTGCAGCGTGCCGTCGCTGAAGACCATGCGCGACGTGACCGCCCCGGCGTCGGGATGCTCGTCCAGGTAAGCGACCATCGTTTGTAACGCGCCCGGTTCGATCACCGTGTCGGGATTGAGAATAAGCACATAGTCGCCCTGTGCGGCGCGAATGCCCAGGTTGTTCCCGCCGGTGAACCACAGGTTCGCGCCGGATTCGATCACTTTCACGCTAGGGAATCGCTCGCGGACCATCGCCGCGCTGCCGTCCTTCGAGTCGTTGTCCACCACGATCACTTCATGCGGCAGATCGTCCGCCGTTGCCCGGATCGATTCCAGCGCCAGGGCCAGCGGATCGCGGGTGTTGTAATTGCAGATGATGATCGAGAGTTTCACGCTGTACCCGCCCCTTATGTGTCCTGGTAGAACGCGCGCACGCCTTCGATCACAGTTTCGACCTGCTCACTGGTCAGCGCGGGATAGATCGGCAGCGTGATGATTTTCTGCCAGACTTCCTCAGTGATGGGAATATCGGCGGGATACCGGCGGTACAGGTCAAACAGGTGATTGGGGTAGTAGTGTACGCTGGTGCCGATCCCGCGTTCTCTCAGGAAGTCGATCATCTCGTCGCGCCGTTCGGTTTGGAGCACGTAAATCAAATGCGTGCTGGTTACGTTGTTATGGATTGCCAGCGGTTGGACCGGCAGATCGGCAAACGCGACGTCGTAGGTTTGCCAGATGTGTTTACGCGCCTGCCGGTGCTGCTCGATTTTGCCAAGCTGCACCAACCCAATCGCGGCGGCGATATCGCTGAGATGGTACTTATAGCCGAGTTCCTGCACGTCGTACTGCCAGGAATACGATTTGCCGCGCGCGCGTTCCCAGGTGCTTTTGGAGATACCGCACCAGCGCAACTGCATCGCGCGCTCGTACTGGTCGGTCTGCTTGACCACCAGCGCGCCGCCTTCGCCCATCGCCACGTTTTTAACGGCGTGGAAGCTAAAGCAGCCCGCATCCCCGAACGTGCCGACCGGCTGGCCGTTATAGGTGGACCCGGCGGCGTGCGCGCAATCTTCAATGATCGCCAGATTATGCTCGCGGGCGATCTCCAAAAAGGCGTCCAGATCGCACGGGTGCCCGGCGTAATGCACCAGCATCAGCGCCACCGTATTCGGCGTGATTTTGCGCCGCACGTCGTCGGGATCGAGCGTCAGGGTGTCGCGGGTCACGTCCCCGAAAACCGGCGTACAGTTGTTGTACAGGATCGCGTGATTGGTGGAGACAAACGTGAGCGACGGGGTGATCACCTCGCCGCCGCTGATCCCCAGGACTTTGAAGGCCATATCCAGCGCGGACGAGCACGAGTTCATGCCGACCACGTACTCTGCGCCGATGGTTTTGCCAAACGCCTGCTCAAACTCGGCGGTTTTGGGTCCCAGCCCGATCCATCCAGTCTGGAAACACTCGCGCACCGCCTGCCACTCGTCATCGCCCACTGCGGGCTTAAATACCGGAATCATAGACCGAATCGTGTCCTTACCTACCGTAAGCGGCTATTTAAAAACGGATGCCAGTATAGCGCAAAACCCCCGGCGCGGTAAGGACGGTATTGGACGATTGGCCCTATTATGTTCCTATGACAGCCTTACGTGGTGGTACACGCTCAGACTACCAGAAATTCAGGACTCAGGCCCAGGTTGGCGACCGTTTGCTGGATTTCCTGCTGGTAGATGGGATTCATGATGATCACCACGTTCGGCGCGTAGTCGCGCAAAAATTCCGGAGGGACCAGTTCCTGGCCGGTCCCGGCGACGTGTTTG
The DNA here is from genome assembly GCA_016934195.1 of Anaerolineae bacterium. Classification (GTDB taxonomy): domain Bacteria; phylum Chloroflexota; class Anaerolineae; order Aggregatilineales; family Aggregatilineaceae; genus JAFGTJ01. The sequence continues at coordinate 2,515 of JAFGTJ010000237.1, forward strand.
CCCTGTTTGCGCGGGTTGATGTCCACCACGTAGCCGATCAAGTCAAACGCCTTGAGCACGTTCAGGAACGTTACGCCTTTGGACCCGCCGCCCCAGATCACGGCGCGCTGCCCCTGCTGGCTGATGCGATCCAGATGCTGCTGCCACGTTTCGACCTTGCGGCGATACTGTTCCGCGAAGGCGTCCACGTAGCCGGTGAAGGCGTCCAGGTGGGACCATTGATCCCAGGTGGTGTCGGAGCGCACCGCAACGGGCGCGACCTCGATTCCCAGGAATTGCCCGGCGTAGGCTTCGCCCACATTCAACACGCGGAAGCCGCTTTCGATGAACAGGCGCGTGATTGAATGCACGCTGAAATACGACACATGCTCGTAGATCAGGTCCCAGATGCCCATGTCGCGCAGGGTATAGGCGATGTTGGGCACCTCGAAGTACACAACGGTATCGTACCGGTCGCCAATGGAACGGCGCACGCTGGCGATAAACTCGCGCGGGTGCTCGATGTGTTCCAGCACATGGCGGCAGCAGATAAAATCCGCCTGCTGGCCGGTGTACTGGTCGGTGTAGAAATCCTGCACGAACGTCACCCGGTCGTCGGCTGCCGCACCGTCCTGGTCTGGCTCGTAACTGGGATCAAAGCCGGTGCCCCGGTTATCCCCCAGTGAACAGATCAGGTGCAGAAAATCGCCCTTGCCGCTGCCGATCTCGATGATGTGTTTGCCGTGCAGATCGTAAGTGTCCACCAGCCGCCGCGCTAAGGCGTCTGCGTATTGCTGGAAACGTGGCGAGAAATGCAGCGAGTTCTCATATGTCTCGGTGTATTCCATCAGGCCAGGATCGAAGGCGGTATTGAACAGGTGGCCCGATTCTAGCGCGTAGGCCAGGTGAATGTCGCCTTTGGGCGCGTTACGGGCCGCGTCCCGAGTCGGCCACAGGATGTTACAATGGACGGGAACCCGATCAATCGCCAGGACTGGCTTGATTGCATCCGACAGCGATATGGGGCATTGGGGGTTATTCATAGACTTATCTCGCTATACTGGCATCAACTGGGCTGCGACACCCATGTCGTCCAGGCTGCGTTGAATTTCGTCGCAGTAAATGGGATTCATCACGATCACCACGTCGGGGCGGTAGTCTTTCAGGAATTCTGGTGCGACGGTTTTCTGCCCGGTGCCTGCCATGTACATATTGCGCTTGTGGGGATTGATATCCACCACGTACTTGATTTCATCGCGGATATCGAGCGTGGTCAGGAAGGCAACGCCTTTGGAGCCGCCGCCCCAGATCACGGCCCGTTTGCCTGCCTGCCGGAGATCGGCCAGCACTGCGCGCCAGTGATCCAGCCTGCCGGTGATAGCCTGCTTGAAGTGATCCAGCGCGCCGGTCAGTTCGTCCATGCTGCCTGCCGGATGGAAGGTGGCGGGATCGGTTTTCTGCACTGAGACGCGGGCATCGATCATCAGGTATTGGTCGTCGTATTCCGTCCAGATGTCCAGAATCTCAAACCCGACGCTGCGGAACAGGTAGGCCAACGACGCGCGGCTGAAATAGGAACAGTGTTCGTAGTAAATGTCCCAGAAGGCCACGTCTTGCAGCACGCGGACGGCATTCGGTATCTGGAAAAACACAATGCTGTCAGAATTGTCACCCACCGAGCGCCGGACGGTGCGTACAAAGTCGGCGGTCTGGCCGATGTGTTCCAGCGTCATTTTGCACACGATCAGGTCGGCGGTGTAGTTGGTGTATTTTTCCGAGTAGAAATCCGTGACGAACGACACACGGTCGGATCGGGCCATGCTGCGTTCCTGCACGTAGGCCGGGTCGAACCCGACACCCTGGTTATTGCCCAGTTCACACAGTTCGGTCAGGAATTCGCCCTGTCCGCAGCCGATTTCGATGATGCGTTTGCCGCGCAGGTTATGTTTCTCGATCAGGCTGGTTGCCAACTGCCGCGAAAACGCGCTGAAGGTCGGTGAATAGGATTGAGTCGCTTCGTAACGCGCCGAATATTCGTGCAGGTTGGGATCAAACAACACGTTCGAGATAAACCCGCAGCGTTCACAGTGACCGAGCGCGATATCGCCGGTCGGGTAGTTGATCGCCTCCTCCTGAGTGGTCAGGAGGAGGACGCTGTGTACGGGCGTGTTCCTGGCTTCGTAGAAAACCGGCATTCCCGCCGCGCCGCAGTTCGGGCATACGTGCTGAGTCCGAGTCGCCATCACCCGCCCCTTACTCTACGATCCGGGGTTCGGGGATCGGCACGATGAATTTGCCGCCGCGTGCCTGATATTCGGCCTGCTGCTGCATGATCTCTTTGGCGAAATTCCAGGCCAGGATCAGCACGTAGTCGGGTTGATCTTCCAGCAGCCTGCCGGTCGGCAGGATCGGCAGGTGGTTGCCGCCCATATACAGCCCGTGTTTGCGCTGGTTCAGGTCTACGATGTAGTCCAGCAGTTCCCCGTCCAGGCCCACATAGGCCATCATCGTTGTGGCTTTGGCGGCGGCACCATATCCCGCGATCCGTTTGCCTTCGGCTTTGAGCTTGCGCAAAATGTCGAGTACCCCGGTCTTGATGCTCTGCACCCGGTCGGCAAAATCCTGGTAATAAACCGGAGTCGTGACGCCGCGCTCCTGCTCCATCGTCAGCAGGTCCAGGACGGCGGGCTGCACGTTTTCGCGTTTTTCGATGAACAGGCGCAGTGATCCCCCGTGAATCGAGGTCCGTATGATGTCGTTCAGATACAGCCCGTGCCGTCGGAACAGGTTATCCAGCGCCGACACCGAGAAATAGCACAGGTGTTGGTGGTAGATGGTGTCGAATTCGCAGTGATCGACCAGATCGACCAGATACGGCGCTTCGATCACGGCTACGCCGCCATCCTTCAATATGGTGGCGATGCCCTGGACAAAACCGTTCAGGTCGGGCACATGCGCCAGCACATTGTTTGCCAGGAATACGTCCGCCGCCATACCCTGTTCGTGCCGCAAGTCTTTTGCCAGATCGACGGTGAAAAACGTGTTCAGCGTGCGGATTCCGGCGTCCTGGGCGACTTTGGCGGGACCGTCGGCGGGATCAATGCCCAGCACCGGGACTCCCGCGTCGTTGAAGTGGCGCAGCATATAGCCGTCGTTGCTGGCGGCCTCGACGACGAGGCTGTTCGGGCCGAGCTTGCGCGTTTCGATCAGGTGGCGGGCGCTGGCTCCGAAGTGTTCCATCAGGGATTTTGAAACCGATGAATAGTAGGGATAGTCCCGCTGGAACAGAATTTCCGGGTTGACGCTTTCGGTGATCTGGACCAGTTTGCAGTCGTGGCAGAATACGACCTCTAATGGGGCCGTGATCTCCGGCTGTGCGAGCTGCGCTTTGGTCAGCAGGGCATCGGCCAGCGTGGTCGTGCCCAGGTCCAGAACCGTTTCAAAGTGGGTGCTGCCGCATGAACGGCAGCCGGTCATCGTTGTACTGATATCGGCCATTAAATATCCATGCTCCTGCTACGAGGCGGTTTCGGTAGTGAGCCAGCGCAAGTTATTGTCCAGGCGGCCCGTTTCGATCAAGTGCCGAATATGCGAGATACGGCGGTAGCGCTGGCCCTCGAACTCGTCCAGGGTCAGGCCGATCTGCTGGTAGGCGGCAAGCAGTTCTTCCGCGCCGCGCTTGACGGTCCATTCCGGTTTATAGTCAGGCAGCACGCGCGGCAGTTTGTCGCAGTTGACGCGGTAAGTGCGCGTATCGGCTTCACCGCCCTCGGCGTACCGTACCTCGGAGCCGGGCACGACTTCGCCCACGATATCGGCCACGTCGCGGATCAGGTAGTTTTCGTCGGTTTGGCCGACATTGAACACTTCGTTATGCACGATCTCGCGCGGGGCTTCCAGTGTCACCAGGAACGCGCGCGAAATGTCCTCGATGTGGATCAGGGGACGCCACGCCATGCCATCGCTCTTGAGGAACACCTGCCCGGTGGTATATGCCCAGGCCACGAGGTTGTTTACTACCAGATCGAAGCGCAGACGCGGCGATACGCCGTAAGCTGTCGCGTTGCGCAGAAAAGTCGGGCTGAAGTGCTCGTCGGCCAGTTCGCTCACGTCTTTCTCAACATTGACCTTTGACACACCGTAGGGTGTCACGGGGTTGAGGTCCGAGTCTTCAAACATAAAATCCTGCCCGGCAGCGCCGTAATTGCTGCACGACGACGAAAATACGAAGCGTGTCACCCCGGCCTGCTTTGCTAACCCGGCCAGCCGCACCGACGCGCGGTGGTTGATCGCTGCCGTAAGTTCGGGATTGAGATCGCCCAACGGATCGTTCGACAATCCGGCCAGGTGCAGTACCGCCTCGAAACCTTCCAGGTCCGCCACTTCGACATCCCGGATATCTTTGCGAATATCCTGGGTATCGGGTATCCCCTCGCCAAATGTACATGCTTTATACAGATCGCTGTCCAGGCCGACCACCTCATGACCGGCTTCGAGCAGTATCGGGGTCAGAATCGTACCGATATAACCTTTGTGCCCGGTGACTAATACTCGCATTTTTCCTACTCCCAAATTTTCCAGGGCGCACTGCCCGTTTGCCAGAGTTCTTCCAACCGTACTTTGTCGCGCAAGGTATCCATGCACTGCCAGAATGAGGTATGCCGGTAGGCCATTAACTGCCCATCGGCGGCCAACTGTTCCAGTGGCTCACGTTCCCACTGGGTCATATCGCCGTCGATGTAATCGAACACCTCCGGCTCGCATACGAAAAATGCCCCGTTGATCCAGCCTTCGGCGGTTTGCGGCTTTTCGGTGAAATGGTTGATTTGATCCCCCTCGAATTCCAGGTGGCCGAACCGCGCCGGGGGGCGCACTGCGGTGAGCGTCACCAGCTTGCCGTGACTGCGATGAAAGGCCAGCAGGTCGCGCAGATTCACGTCCGATACCCCGTCCCCCCAGGTCAGCATGAAGGTCTGGTTTCCCACATACGGTTGCAACCGCTTGATGCGTCCGCCTGTCAGGGTGGCGATGCCGGTGTCGATCAGTTCAACCGTCCAGTCGGGGGTGTAACTTTTTTCCATTTGGACTTCGCCGGTTTTGAGACGGACCTTCAGGTTGCTGTTCAACGAACAGTAATCGACCATATATTTTTTGATATATTCGCCCTTGTAGCCCAGGGCGATCACGAAATTTTTGAAGTTATAGGCTGAATAATGCATCATGATGTGCCATAAGATCGGTCGCCCACCGATTTCGACCATCGGTTTAGGCTTGATAGTGGTTTCTTCTGCTAACCGTGATCCCACGCCGCCCGCCAGGATGGCAACTTTTATATCGCTCACCGATTTCGTCTCCTTAAACATCTAGGTGGTGATGGGGGTGTGACGTTGTTGGTCTGAGTGAGGATTGACCCTTAAAGATAGTATATTCTAAGTGCTTACAGCTTGCATTTGCCTATCTGTTGCTACCCGATCTCCTTACAGCTTCCTAACACCGGATTTTTTTATATAGCTCTTATACGGTTCTTATATAATGTAGGCTATAATATCAAATGAGAAAAGTGTAGTGGGAGGTGTTGTATGCCCCTGTACGAATACCAGTGTGAAGAATGCGGCGTGCGCTTCGAGCGTGTCCAGTCGTTTAAAGATGAGCCGTTAACGGAGTGCCCGGAATGCAGCGGGGACGTTCACCGCTTGATTGGCCCGGTGGGGATCGTATTTCGCGGATCGGGTTTCTATGTCAACGATAGCAAAAAAAGCGGCAAGTCGTCCTCAAACCGCAAAAGCTAGCGTGTCTCCCGGCACGCTAATTTGTGTATAAACCTGATAACGCCAGCCGTCGCTGGCGTTTTTGCTGTTAGAAAACCTGCTCACATTTCTCCGGCGATTTCCCCGGCCAGCCGGTCGAAGAATGCCACCATGTAATTATGGCGTTCCTGGGCGATGGCGCGCCCGGTAGTGGTCAACATCCGGCCCTTGATGCGCGAGAGTTTGTACACGAATTCGTGGTGCGTGGTGTGATCGGGATCGCCGCCCGCGTAACCGGGTGGCACGTCGCCCCACAACTTCCGCCGCGTCATGCCGGTATAGGCGCAGGCCCGCGCGACCCCAATCGCCCCGATGGAGTCCAGTTTATCGGCGTCAAACACGACTTTGGCCTCAAGCGTTTCCGGCTGGGTCGCATTACGGAAGCGGTGCGCGGCGATGCAGTGTGCGACCGCCTCAATGAATCCGGCATCTGGCGGCGGGTCGAGATTGCCCAGGATGCGGCGGGCAGCGTGCGCCGCGAGTATGGCATGATCGGTCGTAGTTGTTTCGGTTTCCGGCGCGCCGCCTTCCCGGTGAATATCATGCAGCAGCACTGCCGTTTCGACGATACGCATGTCCGCGCCTTCCGCCGGACCGATCCGCCGCGCCAGCGCCAGTACGCGCAGCACATGATCGAAGTCGTGAACCGGGTCGCTATCATCGTACAGGGTGCGGGCAAATTCGATGGAAATCATGCGGGTTCCTCCGTGCGGCATCCGGTCAACAACACAGTGGGGGGCAAAACAAACGGCAGACGTAAAAGTGCCTGCCGTTTGTAGGTGACTGGCGGAGAGGGTGGGATTTGAACCCACGGAGCGGAATTACCGCTCACGCGCTCTCCAGGCGCGCGCATTAGGCCAGACTATGCTA
>JAFGTJ010000238.1 GCA_016934195.1 Anaerolineae bacterium
CCCAGGCTGGCGGCCAGCGTGAACAGGCTGCCCGTGCCCAATCCCGCGTTCGACAGCACCGCCACCCCCACATTTTCCGAGGGGATGAACATCACCATCGCGTAAAATCCGTCAATCGAGCCATTGTGCCAGAGCACCGTCAGGCCGTTGAATCCGGCGGTAAACCAGCCGAGCGCGTAGCCGTTGGTCTGGAACCCGGTTGGGCCAACCGGCGGCATCGGGCCATAGGCAGCCTGCCGGGTGTGCATCTCGTCCAGCAGCGCGGAAGCGATCAAGGGCTGTCCGTTGCCAAGCTGGAACCGGACGTATTGCGCCATGTCGCGCGCGCTGGCATTGATCGCGCCCGCCGACGCGATCCCGGCCAGACTGACGAACGGTGCGGGCTGCATCCCGGCCCGGATATCCAGGCTGTGGGGCAGAGCGTAATCGGGCGTTTGCTGTACCGCCTGGATATCAAAGGTAGCGGCGGATATCCCCAGCGGCGCGAGAATCTGATCGCGCATGACGTCCGGCCACGTTTGCCCTGTGACCTGTTCGATCAGGTATCCGGCGATGGCGTAATTGTAATTGTCGTAAATGTGCGATCTGCCCGGTGCATCTGCCAGCGGCAGGGTCGCGGCGTAGTCCACCGCCTGCCGCAGAGTCGTGATCTGGCCGGAATACCACGCCCCATCACCCGCGCCGGAGAGTCCGCTGGTTTGCGCCAGCAGGTGCCGCACCGTGACCTGTTGGGCGGCGGTTGGATCGGACAGCGTGAAGTCGGGCCAATAGGTGATCACGGGGGCGTCCAGCGCGACCCGCCCCTGATCCACCAGCCGCAGCATCTCCAGGGCGGTGAAGGACTTTGTTACCGAGCCGATGGCAAACTGTGTATCGGGCGTGACCGGGGCGGCGGTAGCGGTCGAACACACGCCGTAGCCCTGCGTATACAGCACCTCGCCGTTTTGGACCAGGGCGATTCCCGCGCCGGGGATATCGTAGAGCGCCATCAGGTCGATCAGGAAAGTATCAATATCGGGAAAGACCGCGACCGGGACCGGCGTTGCCGTCGGGACGGTGGCGGTCTGCGGGTCGGGGGCGCTTTCCTGCGTGGACAGGTTGCAGCCCGCCAACACACTCGCCAGGATCAGCAGCGCCAGTATGGGTCGGCAGGAGCAGCGCATCGGATCAGCCCGTGTACCGGATATCGCCGTAACAGAATCCCGTCGCGGCGCGCTTGTCCATCTCCGCGATCCAGGCATCTATACCCACTGCCTTCATACGCTGCCCGTCCGCGATCAGGGTCGGGTAGCGCTTCGCCAGCGACTCGAACCGTTCGCACGGGTATTCGTCGCAGAACGGGCAGGCCACGACTTCGCGTTCGCTGGCGCACGGACGGATTTTGCAGCCCGGATCGCCGCACCCACCGCGACAGGCGGGGCAGGTTTCGTCCAGCGCGGCGAGGTGGTCCAGGAAAGACCAGAATTCGGTGAAATTAGGCATCGTGGGACCGTAGAATGTGTAGCCCTCGCGTTCCATGAGGGTCTTGATCGCCTGGGCCTGTTGGGGAATCCGCCCACACTGCGCGCACAGTTTGCAATACAGCCCGCAGTAGGTCACGTATTTGAGCTTTTTTTCATCCATCGCCGCGCCTCCTGGTATCAGTGGTTCAGGACGCCTATTGTAGAATATTTGTTCGGTTTGCGCAAAAAAATGTGGAGTCTTTTGGGTTTCGCATCTTGTCAATCCGAGTGTTAGCCTCACTCCTAAATCCCCTCTCCACTGCGTAGCGAGGGGACTTGACGCTGCGACGTTTTCCCCCTCTCCATAGCGCCGACCGGAGGTCGGCAGCGTCATGGAGAGGGGGCAGGGGGTGAGGCTAATATCAGCGGTCGAAGGGAAACGCGGTTACGGCGCGACCGGCGCGGCAGCTTTTACCGCGTCGCTCATGTTGTCCTCGAACTGCTTCATGTAGGTATGGAACCGTCCGACCAGCGCGCGCGCTTTGGTGTCGTAATCGTCCGGGTCGCGCCACGTTGAGCGCGGTTTCAGGACCTCGGTCGGTACGCCTTCGACCGCCTGCGGAATCGCAAAGCCGAAGATCGGGTCGGTAGTGGTCGCCACGTTGTCCAGATCGCCGCGCAGCGCCGCCCGGACCATCATCCGTGTGTGGCCCAGATTCATGCGGTGGCCTTCGCCGTAGGGTCCGCCGGTCCAGCCGGTATTGACCAGCCAGATCGAGACGTTGTGCCGTTCGATTTTTTCGGCCAGCAGCTTGGCGTAGACGGTCGGTTGCAGCGGCATAAACGGCGCGCCGAAGCAGGTGCTAAAGGTGGCCTGCGGCTCGGTGACGCCCTGCTCGGTCCCGGCGACTTTGGCGGTATACCCGGCCAGGAAATGATACTGGGCCTGGTCCGGTGTCAGCCGCGAAATGGGCGGCATCACGCCGAAAGCGTCCGCCGTCAGGAAAACGATGTGTTTGGGATGCCCGCTCATGCCGCTTTCGTCCGCGTTGGGAATGTGGCTGATGGGGTACGAGGCGCGGGTATTTTCGGTAAACGTGGCGTCGTTCAGATCCATCCGGCGGCGCGAAGCGTCCATTTTTACGTTTTCCAGGATGGTGCCAAACTGCCGCGCCGCTTCCCAGATTTCCGGTTCGCCCTCCGGCGAGAGCCGGATTACCTTCGCATAGCTGCCGCCCTCGAAATTGAAAATCCCGTCATCGCTCCAGCCGTGTTCATCGTCGCCGATCAGGGTGCGGGTCGAGTCGTTGGAGAGCGTGGTTTTGCCGGTGCCGCTCAGCCCGAAGAACAGCGCCGCGTCGTCCCGGTCCGCGCCGTAATTGGCCGAACAGTGCATGGGCATCACGCCGCGTTTGGGCAGCAGGTAATTCATGATGGTAAAGACCGATTTTTTGATTTCGCCCGCGTAGCGCGTCCCGCCGATCAGGACCATTCGTTTAGCGAAATGCACCAGGATAAACGCGCCGGTCGAGGTGCAGTGCTGTTCTGGGATGGCGTTGATGTTGGGCGCGTCGATGATGGTGAACGCCGGTTGGTGGTTGTGCAGTACGTCGGCGTCGAAAATGCGGATCATCATGTTGCGGGCGAACAGTGAATGCCACGCCTGTTCGGTCACGATGCGGATCGGCAGTTGGTAATTGGGATCGCAGCCGACGTAGCAGTCCTGCACGAAGGCGTCCTTGTTCTGGAAATAGGCCATCATGCGGCGGTGCAGATCGTTGAAATTTTCCTCGGTGCATTCCTGGTTGACGCGCCCCCACCAGATATCGTTTTCCGAGGACGGTTCGCGCACGATGAACTTATCGTTAGGCGAGCGGCCCGTATGGTCGCCGGTCCGCACTACCAGCGGCCCCCGGTGCGCCATGACCCCTTCGCGGCGGCGCACGACCTGTTCATACAGCGCGGGCGTGGTCAGGTTCCAGTATTCGTGTTCCAGGTTCTCAAAGCCGTGATGTTCCAGCCCGTAAGTGCTGCGATAGTCGCTCATAATTTACTCCTCCTATGTAGTTGCGGGAACAAGTGTAGCCAACCGGGGGCGAAACGGCTAGGGAAATATAACCAAAAACGCCCCCGGTGGGGCCGGGGGCGCGAGATGGTTACAGGGAGTCAATCGGATACGGCTTACATTTCCGACAGGTACGCGATCACGGCTTCGCGTTCGGCCTCGTTCAGGGTCGCGCCGTTGCCGATCATGCGATCTACCGTCACGGTCCATTCGTCCGCCGTCTTGACGGCGCTAAAAATGCGGTCGGTGGTGTGGCATACCGAGCAGCGCTCCATGACCAGGGCTTCGCCATCCAGCGCGGGGGCGCTGCTGGTATCGCCGGATTCGTCTTCCGCCGGACCGCCGCCCATCAACTGCATCAGGAGTTCGTCGCCCGTGCCGTCGTAGCTGATAGTGACAACCACGTCCAACAGGATAGCGGTCAGTTCCTCGGCTAGATCGCTGCCTTCGTCGCCGCTCAGGTCGCCGGCAGCCGTCGCAATGTAGGCGATAGCCAGCACGTCGTTTTCAATTTCGTAGGCCGAAAAGACGCCATCGGCCTCCGAATCGGCCAGGGTCAGGTAGCCCACGCTGCCCATATCGTCGTCAAGTTCTAGCACGTCAGGTTCGCCGAATTCAGGCGCTTCTTCGCCTTCGTCGGGAGCCAGCAGCGCCACAGCGAGCGCTTCGGCGATGTCGCCCGCGTCCATGTCTTCGGTGACTTCAACACCGGCCAGGGTCAGGAAAGCGGACGGCAGCAGCATCACAAAGAGGCCCACTTCGCCGGATTCGGGGTACGAGTCTTCGTCGGACATGAGTTTGTCCCGCGCCGTCTCGGAATTGGCGACAATCACCGCCGGGAAGGGGGTGCTGGGGTCCTCGCTGGTGAACCAGCCCGCCGGGTACATAAAGGTAACTTTCTCGTCTTCCGAGACAAACGCTTCCATTTCGTCGTCGCCACCCTGGGCAAAAACGGCCAGCGGACTGGCAACCAGGATCACGACCAACAGCAAACTCAACAGGCGTAACGATTTCATGTCTTTCTCCTTGAAATATCAACATTCGTTGATTATAAGGTTGATGGTTGCCAATAAGCACATAAAAAAATTATAAAAATGCCCTGATTGCTGGTTATTAGCCTCACCCCTGTTTCGCTTCGCTCAACTTCCCCCTCTCCATTGCATGGAGAGGGGGTCAGGGGGTGAAGCTTTGAGCGAAGAAACCACACTGGCGATCAGGGTAAAAAGGTTCTTTGGGAAATCGCGTGGTCAAGTTGATAGCCGTAGTTTACCTCACCTTTAAATTCCCTCTCCAAATACGGAGAGGGGACTTGTCCGCTGCATTCTCCCCCTCTCCGCGCGTGGAGAGGGGGCCGGGGGGTGAGGTAAACCACGCGCCGCAATGCGCGAATCCGTGACTCACTGAATGTGTTTTTTGAACCAGATGCAATCCATGTGTTCGACTTTGCCGCGATGGGTTTCGATAAATCCGTGTTGGCGATACATGTGCTGCGCCGCGTGCTGCACAACGGACGTTTCCAGGATCAATGCCGTGTAGCCCAACCGGATCGCCTCGGCCTCTAACGCGCGCAGAATGTCTTTTCCGAATCCGCGCCCCTGAAAGTCGGGATGGGTCCGCATTCGCTTGATCTCGGCGCATTCGGCATCAACCCGGCGCAAAGCTCCCATCGCTACGGTGCGGCCCTCCAAATCCCCGACGAGAAACACGCCGCCGTTGTCGAAATAAGCCCCTTGAATATCGCGCAGATCGTCGTCCCAGGGACCATCGCCCAGGTAAGCGCCCACTTGCTGCATCGGCAGGACGTGCAATTCCCAGACGGTCGCTTCGTCCGCCGGTTGATAAGGTCGAATCGAGAGCATGTGATCCTCTTTCGCTAAACCTGTCAAGCCATCCCTTACCACGTTTCGCCCAGCGGCGCGGAGCCGTCAAGGTGGGGTGTCCACGCGACCCGTGCCAATCGCCAGGGATCGCCGGGTTGGGCCTGTTCGATCAG
>JAFGTJ010000239.1 GCA_016934195.1 Anaerolineae bacterium
CGCTGCGCCGTTTTAAGACCGTGCCGCGCGGACAGGTGCGCGACGAAGTGGTCCGGCTGCTGGACATGATGAAATTGGGCGAGAACTACTACGACCGCCTGCCCCGCCAGTTGAGCGGCGGCGAAAAACAGCGGATCGCCATTGCGCGCGCGATTGCGGCCAGTCCCAAATTGGTGCTGTGTGACGAGCCGGTGTCCGCGTTGGATGTATCGGTCCAGGCGGCGGTGCTCAATCTGCTGCTGGAAATTCAGCACAAAACCGGCACGACGATGCTGTTTATCGCCCACGACCTGAGCGTGGTGCGCTTTTTTTGCGATGACCTGACCGTGATGTACCTGGGCCAGATCGCGGAAATGGGACCGGGCGAGGCGATCTACCAGCCACCGTATCATCCCTATACCGAGGCGCTGTTGTCCGCTGTGCCGATCCCCAATCCCCGCGCCGAACAGAAGCACATCCGGCTGAGCGGAACCGTCCCCAGCGCGCTCAATCCGCCGGACGGCTGCCGGTTTCATACGCGCTGTCCCCGGCGGCACATGCTGCCGGATGGTGGCAAAATCTGCGAATTCGAAGCGCCCCCGGCGCGTTTCAACACCGAGTCACACCGCATCTACTGCCACATCCCGCTGGAAGACCTGCGCACGATAGAAGCGGTTGTGACCATCGAGAAGGAAGGGCATCATGCTGGTTAAAGACTACATGATCAAGCACCCGCCGATGGTCGGCGCGGACATGCCGATCCTCGAAGCCCAATACCTGATGAACAATAACAATATCCGCCACCTGCCGGTCGTCAAGGATGGCAAGCGGCTGGTTGGATTGATCACCCGCGAGGTGATGCTGCTCAATCCGGGAAAATTGTCCAGCCTGGACGTGTGGGATATCACGCACCAGTTATCCAGGCTGAAAGTCAAGGACGTGATGATCAAAAGCAAGGACGTGATCACCATCGCCGCCGATACGACGATTGAACAGGCGGCCCAGATCATGGTAGAAAACGGAGTGGCCTGTCTGCCGGTGATCCACGAGCAGATTGTGGTCGGGTTGCTCACGGAAACCGACCTGTTAACCCAACTGACGGCGCTGATGGCGGTGCATATGCCCGGCGTGCGCGTCACGGTCCGAATGCCCATGATCACGGGCGAACTGGCGAAACTGGTCGCCGCGATTGCGGGACAGGGCTTGGGTATTGTGACAATGGGCGGCGCTGCTGTGCCCAAAGACCCATCCAGGTGGGACGCGGTGGTTAAAATTCGCGGCTCCAAAGACGTGGTTTTGGCGGCGCTCAGCACTATCGAGGGGCAGGAGATTATTGATCTGCGGGAAGTTTGACCCGGCCTCGCAAGCGATACCACTGGCAAATTGAGTGTGGCATGAGCGGAGAACGGCATCACCCCCGTCCCCTCCCCATTCAAAATGGGGAGGGGGGAAATGGCTCGAACACGCAGGGGTAAACCCCCTTTCGCCATCTCTGATGGGGAAAGGGGTGAGGTATTTTTCAGTATCCCCAGGTTAGTTCGTTACGCCGCCGAGAACAACCGCTGCGACTCCTCGATATACTCCAGGCTCTGGTGCCGGAAGTAGGTGTTATACAACTCGGCGTAGTGCCCGTTCTGGGCCAGCAGTTCCTCGTGATTGCCCTGTTCGATGATCTCGCCTTCGCGCAGAACGATGATCCGGTTGGCGTTCTTGATGGTGGACAGGCGATGCGCGATCACAATCGACGTGCGGTACTTCATCACCGTGTCCAGCCCTTCCTGGATCAGCGCTTCGGTTAGCGGGTCCACACTGGCGGTCGCTTCATCCAGGATGAAGATCGACGGGTCTTGCAACAGCACACGAGCCAGCGCGACCAACTGCCGCTGGCCCATCGAGAGGTTGCTGCCGCGCTCGCCCACTTCGGTATCCAGGCCGTTCGGCAAGTTGTCGAGCCAATCGCCCCCGGCGACTGAACGAGCCGCGCTCAGTACGTCCTCGTCGCTGGCGTCCTGGCAGCCGTACCGGATATTGTCCCTGACCGTGCCGTCGAACAAAAACGGTGTCTGTGTCACGATTCCCAGGAACGCGCGGTAGTTTGCCAGGTTTAGCGAGCGGACGTCGTGTTCATCGACCAGGATGCGCCCGCCCTGGAACTCGTAAAAGCGCGTGATCAGGCGCGCGATGCTGGATTTGCCCGATCCGGTGTGTCCCACCAGCGCCAGCGTTTCCCCGGCCTTGATGTCCAATGAGAAGTCTTTTAGGACCGGCTCGTCTTCGTTGTAGCGGAAGTCCACGTTCTCAAATGTGATCGCGCCGTATAGCTGCGCCAACTCGTCATGGCCGGTCTGGACGACTTTTGGTTCGGCGTCGATCAGGGCAAACACGCGCTCCCCGGCGGCCAGCCCGATCTGGAACTGGCTCCAGAAGGACGCGATGCTGGTCAGCGGGAACCAGAACATTTGCAAGCCCTGCACGAACAGGAACCAATCCCCGGCGCTCAGCGCGCCATCTTTAGCCGTCAGCCCGCCCGCGTACACGATCACCACCGTGCCAATGCCGGACAGGATGCCCAGGATCGGGAAGATGGAGTTAAACACGAAGCCCGTGCGCAGATTGATCTGGTATGAGCGTTTGTTGACATCCAAAAACTCGCCGTAGATCGCGTGTTCCTGGCGAAAGGTTTTGGCGACGCTGATCCCGCTGACCGTTTCTTGAATGTGGGCGCTCACCTCGGCATTAATCCGGCGCGACTGCGTGACCGTCTGGCGCGCGATCTTGCGGAAGGCCAGCGCCGTCACGACGATAAACGGAGCCAGCGCGAGCACGTACAGCGTCAGGCGTATGTTCACACTCATCAGGTAGCTGACCAGCAGCACCACCATCAAAATTTCGCTGAACAACTCCATCGTCAGCGTGACCACCTGCGAAAATGCCTGTGTGTCGGACGTGACGCGGCTGACGATCTTGCCGGATGGGTAGGAGTCATAAAATGACAGGTCGCGCTTGACCACTGCGTCGAAGGCGTCTTCGCGCAGGTGGAGCACCACGTTACCCACCGCCGAGGCCGCAATACTCCGCCGGACGGCATTAAACACCCAGCCCAGGCTGCCGAGCAGGATCGTCACGGCGGCGATGGTCAGCAGTGTGTTGGTGGATGTGTTTTCCTGTACCCGGTCGATGCTGTTCGAGATATAGATCGGCAGGCCGGTATAAGCGAGTGAATTGAGCACAATCATCA
Source organism: Anaerolineae bacterium (assembly GCA_016934195.1). Lineage (GTDB taxonomy): Bacteria > Chloroflexota > Anaerolineae > Aggregatilineales > Aggregatilineaceae > JAFGTJ01. Next base: position 3,218 of record JAFGTJ010000239.1, read on the forward strand.
GCGCCACCAACCCCATCCGCTTCGCCTGGGGACGGAAATAGTGGGCGATGCGGCGAACGAGATCACGATCAGTATATTGGCGGTCGTACTCTTCGGCGTCGAGGCCGTCCATGATGAATCCCATGCGTTTTTTCTCCCAGGATACAGGCCAATATTAGGCGATAACTTCTGGCTCACGCGCGGCGGTTTCCGCGTTAACTTCTGCGTCCGGTGTTTCGAGCGGCGGCAGGTCCACGTCATAGCGCGCAAAGATGCGCCGGTAGTGCGGCGACGTGCGCAGCAGGGCATCATGTGTCCCGGCAGCGACTACCCGCCCGTGATCCAGCACCACGATCACGTCCGCCCACCGGATTTGAGACAGCCGGTGGGTGATCAACAAGGTGGTACGGCCCTGCTGCGCGCGCCGGATGGCCTGCTGGATTTCGTCCTCGGTGGCGCTGTCGATGGCGCTGGTCGAGTCGTCCAGGATCAGGATGCGCGGGTCGCTCAGAAAGGCGCGGCTGAGCGCGATCCGCTGGCGCTGCCCGCCGGACAGCGTGACGCCGCGTTCCCCGACTTTCGTTTCATAACCGTCAGCAAACGACTGGATGAAGTCGTGCGCCTGGGCTTCGCGTGCGGCCTGTTCGATCTGTTCCTGGGGCGTGTCTGGCGCGCCGAACGCGATGTTTTCCGCCAGCGTGCGCGAGAACAGGAACACGTCTTGCTCAATCGTGGAGATTTGCGACCGGAGCTTCGTCAGGTCCCATTCGCGCACATCCACGCCGTCGATCAGCACCCGGCCCGTGCTGACGTCGTAGGTGCGGTTGATCAACTGGGTCAACGTGCTTTTACCGGAGCCGGTCTGTCCCACAATCGCCACCGTCTGACCGGCCTCGATGTGAAACGAGATGTTTTCCAGCACCGGGGTGTTGTCCTTGCCCTCGTAAGCAAATGTGACGTTCTCGAACGTGACATTGCCCTGGATATCGTGGCGGTGGCCTCCGGCGTTCTCGTCGAGTTCAGTTTCGGCCTTGACGATGTGCAGAATCCGGTCCGCCCCGGCGATCCCCAACTGGACCAGCGAGAACGAAAAGATCGAGATGAACACCGGGAAGCGCAGCACGTTCATGAGGCCCATCACGGCGATGATCTGCGGGATCGTCACGCTGCCGTTACGGTAAAGCACCATCGCGTGCAAGAAAGTGAAGCCCAACGCGATCCCGTACAGCAAAAAGGGCAGGTAGCGCGCTTCGAGCTGGCCTTGCTTGACAAAATAGTCGCGGAACAGGCGGGCGTTACGGCGGAACCGAGTCCGCTCGTAGGACTCCTGCACGCTGGCCTTGACAATCTCGATTCCTGAAATGGTTTCTTCCAACCCGGCGTTGAGCTTGCCGAACTGCTCCCGCTGGCTTTGCATTACGGGATTGAGCCGCCGCACGTAGCGCCGCACCGCGATCCCGTAGCACACGAGGAAGATCGCGGGAACCAGCAGCAGTTCAAATTTGATGAAGGCGATGTAGATCAGCGGAACGGCCATGCCCATAACCGTCTCGTAGATGAAGCGCAGACCGGGACTCAGCATGAAGTTAAGCTGCTTTACATCGTCGGTGGCGCGCGCCATGATATCGCCCACGCGCTGCCGGTTATGGAAGGTCTGACTTTTACCGAGCAGGCTGATGTAGAGTTCCTGGCGGGCGTCGGCTTCGATGCGCTGCGCCAGCGTCTCGACCAGCAGACTGCCGAATAGGAAAGCGAAGCTGCTGGTCATCAAGACTGCCAGCAGCACTAACCCGATGTGGATCAAGGCGGTATCCCCGGTCGGGTTGAGGATTTCGTCGGCGGCGCGGCCCACCTGCACCGGCCCTTGCGAATAGGAGAAGAAGTCGATCATGCTGAACAAGACGGCTCCGATAAAGAACCACTTGTACCGCCAGATATGCGAGAGTATCCAGCGGCGCGCGTCCTTCTGGTTGTAGGAATAGGCGTTCTGGACGGTGAATTCACTCTTGGCAACTGACATGAGGTCCCGCTTTCTCTTGACTTGCGATTACGGTTTTCAGAACATGCGTTCGGAATACCCGGTATTATACCACAATACCGGCAAGATGCAGACTTTTAACTGCAAATGGGGATAAAATAACGGATCGGGTACGGTGTCTGGAACGGTGACTTCTATCAGGGCGCGGGCAACCGAGGCATTATACAGCACAAATCTCACCCGGCACAAGGTTGTGTTTTTTCGGGTATAGGGCTGAATAATTTGAACATGATTCGAGCGAAGCGCGAATGAGGTTCAAACAGGGCTGCAAAAAACTCACCTGAGGAACCCAAGCCATTCAGGTGAGGTGACACATAAAAACAGCCTTGCGCATAGGGCACGATTGAAAAAGTGTTACGGCGTATTCCGTTAACCGATGGTTTCAATCCCCATTTGAATCTGGTAGCACACGTACTCGACCTGTTCACGGGTCATGACGCTGGAAAATGGCAGCGCCAGGTACGTGTCGCCCGCCCGCTCGGTGTTGGGCAGATCGCCGCGCTTCCAGCCCATGTCCTGGTAAAACGGCTGCAAGTGAATGGGTGTGAAATACGGGCGCGATGGTACCCCCACGTCCTTGAGATAGCCCAACATTCGGTTGCGGTCAATCTTCGGGTCGAAACGCACCACGTACACGAACCAACTCATTTTGGTAGTGGTCGGCGCGATGTAGGGCTTGTCCACGCCGGAAATTGTGTCAATGCGCTCGTTATACCACGCCGCGACCTGTGCCCGCTTCGCCAGAAGTTCTTCGATGCGAGTCAGTTGGACCAGGCCCATCGCGGCGCTCATCTCGTCCATGCGGTAGTTATAGCCCAGGCGCGTGTGATTCAGCCAGCCGTCGAATACGTCCCGTCCCTGGTTGCGCAGGCTGCGGAACAACACGTCCCAGTCATCCCGGCTGGTGACAACCATACCGCCCTCGCCGGTCGTGATTTGCTTGTTGGGATAAAAGGCAAATACCGCCGCATCGCTCATTGTACCCGCTGAACGGCCCTTGTATTCCGCGCCAATCGCCTCACACGCATCTTCGATGACGACCAGATTATGCCGCCGCGCGATTTCCAGGATCGGGTCCATGTCCGGCGGCTGTCCGAAGACATGCACCGGGATCACGGCTTTGGTCCGCTCGGTGATGGCGGCCTCAAACGCTGCCGGGTCCATATTGCCCGTCTTGGGATCGATATCCACGAAGATCGGTGTCGCCCGCTCGTACAGCACGCAGTTGGCCGACGCAATGAAACTGAACGACGGCGTGATTACTTCGTCGCCCGCGCCCGCTTCCGCTGCGATCATTGCCAGATGTAAGCCGCTGGTGCCCGAATTGACGCCGATGCCGTACCGCGCGCCAATGTAACGGGCGAACCTGCTCTCAAACTGGTCCAGTTTGGGGCCTAATGCCAACCAGCGCGTGGTCAACACGTCCGTCACCGCGTCGATCTCTTCCTGCGTGATGTCCGGTGATGACATCGGGATATTCATCACCTGCCACACAGACAGGTCGGTTGTATCGGGTTGTTTGGAGCGAGTTGCCATATTCACCTTCCAACGCCATCAGGATTTCTTTTGGGATGGGACATATCTTAACTATAGCGAAAATACCTTGCCAGGCAATTACAGCCTGACGCGCACACCTTACAGACACCTTGCAATTACCGGCAAATCGCCACAGCGCCTTATTCGCTTTCCAGCGCTGCCGGGAGTTTTTCGATATCGACCGTCAGCGAGTTGGCGATTTTTTCAAAAGTCTCCTTAAAATCACCCTCGTCCCCATCCAGGCCGATCAGGAACAGGAATACCCGCACGGAATCATCAATGAAAATTCCCACTTCGTAGTTGTACCCTTGCAGGCCGTTTTGTTCCTCGATCCCTGTATACAAGGCGGCAGGCTGGCCGTTAATTTCCAGCGTTTCGAACACGGCGTCATCCGGCAAGCCACCCTCCAACTCAAGGTAGCTGCGCAGCGTTTCTTCTGGCCCGTCTTCCAGTTGGGAGTCGTACACGCGGCCTACCATGATCGTCCCAAAAGCGGCGTTATCGGGCAGATCGTCCGCCGACTCCGCCGAGCGAATCTTACTGGAACTGAACAGCATCACGCGCCCTTCACCGCCGCCGGTTTCTTCGTCCTCGGAGGTCCACCCACCCGGCAGTTCGATGCTCAGCGTGTCATCGAAGAATTTTTTCGTGCCGCCCTTGTCGTCATCCCCGCCGCAAGCGGTCAGCCCAACAGACAGCAGCAGCGCAAGCACTATCCCCACGTAAAACAGCTTGTTGTTTCCCATCCGATATCTCTCCGTAATTCTATGAAAAGATGTCATCGATTATTTCATAAATCTTCCAGGCTGCATAATGTGATATGACAGGTGTGACAACTATCCGGGGATCACCGCCACGATCCGCGATTAAGACCTGCTTAAAAGATCGGTCATTCCCGTCCCTGGTTCAGTATAATCGGGGAGAACTATAAGTATAAATGGGGGAAAAACGTATGAGCGAAATATCCGGCGATCTCCGTGCCACCATGCGGCTGTGGACGTGCGGCGTCACAGTGGTCACGACCGCCAGCGGCGACCGGCGCTCCGGTATGACGGTTAGCTCCTTTACATCGATCTCACTGGACCCGCCGCAAGTGTTGGTCTGTTTGCAAAAATACACGCCGACCGCCCAACTGGTCCAGGAATCCGGCGTTTTCGCGGTATCATTGCTGGGCACCGGGCAGGACCGGATTTCGGATCAGTTCGCGGGATACACCGATCTGCCGGATGGCGCGGACCGATTTCACGGTGTTGATACTGTGAGTCATAAAACCGGTGCGCCGGTCCTGGCAGTAGCGGTCGCGTGGCTGGACTGCCGGGTGAGCGCGGTCCACGACGGCGGGACGCACTTCATTTTTGTGGGCGACGTGGTGGCAACCGGGCGCAATCCTGACCCGGTATCGCCGCTGGTGTACCACAACCGGCAGTATTGGCGCTTAACACAGTAAGAAAGTCACTATAAAAAATGGGACGCAGATACACGCAGATGAACACAGATCAAAACAAAAAAATCAGCGTGTAGCCGCGTGTAGCTGTGTTCTAAAACTGCTGTCCTAAACGGCATTACACAAGGAGTTTTTAGCAATGGTTTTCCCTCAACCTGATATGACTGCGTTCCCGGAACTGGCGATGCCGCCGCGCGTGCTGCTCGGTCCTGGCCCCAGTATGGTCGATCCGCGTGTGCTGCGCGCGATGGCGACTCCGTTAGTCGGCCACCTGGACCCGGCGTTCATCCAGTTGATGGACCGCACAAAGGAACTGCTGCGCTACACGTTCCAGACGGCCAACGACCTGACCCTGCCCATTTCCGGCACCGGTACCGCCGCGATGGAAGCGGCGGTCGCCAATATGGTCGAACCGGGCGACAGCGTGCTGGTCTGCATCAACGGCTACTTCGGGATGCGGCTGGCGGAGATGGCGCAGCGCTACGGCGGCGATGTGGAGACGATCCGCGTGCCCTGGGGCGACGTGTTCGACGCGGCGGCGGTCAAGGCGGCGCTGGATCAGCGTCCGGCGCAGGTCGTGATGATCGTACACGGTGAAACGTCGTCCGGCGCGGCGCAGCCCATCGCGGAGATCGCGCAGGTCGTGCATGAGCAGGGCGGCGTGTTGATCGTGGATACGGTCGCGTCGTTGGCCGGGGTGCCGGTGTTGGTTGATGCGTGGGATATCGACGTGTGTTACAGCGGTGCGCAAAAATGCCTGAGCTGCCCGCCGGGAGCCAGCCCGATCACGCTGGGCGCGCGCGCCGTCGAAAAACTGGAAAAACGCGCGACTCCGGTAGCGAACTGGTATTTAGACCTGACGCTACTCCGCACATACTGGGGTACGGCGCGCGCCTACCACCACACCGCGCCGATCTCGACCAACTACGCCTTTTACGAAGCGCTGCGGCTGGTGGCCGAAGAAGGACTCGAAGCGCGGTGGGCGCGTCATCGCCGGACGGCAGAATCGCTGTGGAGCGGTCTGGCCGATCTGGACCTGACGCTGCATGTCGCGCCCGATTACCGACTGGCCTCGCTTACGACGGTTCGCATTCCGGCAGGATTGGACGAAGCCGCGATCCGTACACGGCTACTTGCTGACTATAACGTCGAGATCGCGGGCGGTCTGGGCGAACTCAAAGGGCAGGTGTGGCGCGTCGGCTTGATGGGCTATTCGGCGCGGCAGGAAAACGTCACGCTGCTGCTCGGTGCGTTGAGGAACCTGATACGCTGATCACGCTTTCGCCCAAACCGAATCGTGCTACACTAAAGGCCATAGGTACACTCATTAGCTAGCATAGGGGGTCTTATGCGCAGACGGCATGTTATATATTTGTTGATTGCCGCCGTACTTGTATGTTTGTTCATGCCCACGCCGGAGCGCGCGCCCGTGCTGGCATACCAGGGCGGCAGCAATTTGTTATTGAACCCCGGTTTTGAAGAACCGTATGCCGCCATTGGTGGCGATTCCTCGCTCACGGTGGCGAGCAACTGGCAGCCCTGGAGCTGGCCGCAGGGGGCTTCATCGTCCATTAACGCCCAGCCCGAATACAAAAAAGCGCCCTCGGAGCGCATCCGGTCCGGCAGCGCGGCCCAGGAATACAACACGTTTTTCGCCACGCATACCGGCGGCGTTTACCAGCGCGTGCCGGTTGCGCCGGGTACTGAACTTCGGTTCAGCATCCATGTGTACGTGTGGTCCTCGGCCACTTTTGCCGATCCCAACGTGAGCGAAGACCCGAATGACGTGTTGGTGCGCGTCGGCATCGATCCGACCGGCGGCACCGATGGCACCAGCGCCGCGATTATCTGGTCGCTGCCCACCGAATTTTACGATGAATACCGCGAACTGTCGGTCACGGCAACGGCGCAAGGCACCGCCGTCACGGTCTTCGTGGAAAGCGCGCCGCAGGGTTTCGTAGGCGTGAACAATATTTACCTGGATGACGCGGTATTAAACGCGCTTGGCATCGCGCCCACGCCTGTTCCGACCAACACGCCCGGTATCGAACCGACCCAGGAAGGCGAAGTCACGCCCGGTCCGACCCTGACGCCCGTGTCACCGCCTACCCAGGTCCATACGCCCATGCCGACCCTACCGGGATACACCAGCACGGTAACTTACGTGGTGCAGGCGGGCGATACCCTGTCGGGACTGTCGCAGCGCTTCGGGAGCACAGTCGAGGCCATTGTGCAGTATAACGGCCTGACCAACGCCGCGCTGATCGTGGTCGGTCAAACGCTCGTGATCCCGATCCAGGCGGGTGTTTTCCCGCTGCCGCCAACCTTCACGCCCGCGCCAACTCTGCCCGGCAGCGGGATGGGCGGTCCGGTCAATGTGCCAACCGCTTATACGGTGGTTTACGGTGATACGCTCTATTCGATTGCCGCCGCGTACAATTCGACGGTGAACACGCTGGCGATACTGAACAACATCGTGAACCCCAGCCTGATCTTTCCAGGGCAGGTGTTGACCGTTTCCGGCGTCGTGTCGCCGCCGGTGGTACAGCCAACGGCGGTTCCGGTCGTTGTGCCCGCGCAGCCGGTAATGCACGTCGTCCAGTACGGCGAAAACCTGTTCCGCGTCGGACTGCTGTACAACGTGCGGTGGGATGTCCTGGCCGCCGCGAACGGCATCTATAACCCGCACCTGCTGTTTCCTGGGCAGGTCGTGATCATTCCGCGATAAGCGCGATGAGCAACTGGCGTGTGATACGGAATACCCGCAGCGGCGACAGCAGCGAGGTCGCGCTGGCGCGGGTGAAGTGGTGCGGCAGTTTCTGGTGTCGCTTCCGGGGATTGATGCTGCGCACCAGTTTGCCGGAGGACGAGGGGCTGCTGTTCGACTTCAAACGGTCCAGCGTGGCCGAGACGACGATTCACATGTTTTTCGTGTTTTTCCCGATTGCGGCGGTATGGTTGGATGACGACGGGCGCGTGGTGGATGCCAAGCTCGCGCGGCCCTGGCGACCATTCTACAAACCCGCCGCCGCCGCCCGCTACCTGATCGAAGCACGGCCCGCGCTGCTGGACCGGGTGCAGGTGGGCGATCTGCTGACGTTCGGGGAATCGGCGTAACAAAAACTGTTTTCGGGGGCACGGGGTATGATCGTCAGGCGGCGCTGGCTGTACGGGATCGCGGGGATAGTGTGGGGCGGCGTGGGTGTAATGCTGTGCGTTTGTGCCGCGGGCTGGCTCGCTGACGAATCACCGGGCTACGCGATTTTAATCACACTGGCGGGCGTTAGCAGCGGCGCGTTGATCTACCGCTTCAAGTTCGCAAAGCTGGCCGACAAAAACATCAAGCGGATCGGCTACCTGCGTGAACGGGAATCCGTTCTGGTGTTCCAGTCGGCAAGCACGTATATCTTGATCGTGTTCATGATGGGCCTGGGGATCGCGCTGCGGCATTCGGCGCTGCCCAGGCCCCTTTTAGCCGCGCTGTATACCGGGATCGGGCTGGGGCTGCTGCTCGCCGGACTACGTTATTACCACCCCTTCATGTGGCAGCATAACAAACCCGAATCCGATCAGGTCCGGGTAGGCGATATCTGATCTGGTATCAGTCTGGTGATTTCTCATCGGACTCAGGCAATTTCTCGTCAGGCTCTGACAATTTCTCACGCGCCAGGGCCAATGCTTCATCGTGTGAGGCGCATAAGTGCGCGCCCACACCACCGTATTGATCTTGTTCTATCGCCGTTGAAGCCAGTTCCACAATAGGGTTAGTCCCGATAAAAATCAAAATTGGCGGGCCACCAGTTCCCGTTTCTTTGTGCGTCTTGATGCCCTGAGATGCCGCCGACAGGGCAACCACCAATTGGCTGAATGCGCC
>JAFGTJ010000240.1 GCA_016934195.1 Anaerolineae bacterium
CGGCAGCGCGCCATGATCGCCTCATCTGCTGCCGCCGAATCGAAGGGGATCACCGCGTCCTCAAAAATGAAGACCCAACGCCCGCCAACCACTTCATTCCAGGTTCCCGGCAACAAGTGCGCCTGGACAATCGGGATATAGGCTTCCACCTGATCGGGCGCCATGGTGACATGCACGGACTCGCCGTCGATGTCGTAAGCGATGCCCGCCGCGTTCAGCGCCCCGGTAAAACCGGGTTTCACCCACTCGCCGGTCCGCGTGAAGCTTTTGGTCAAGCCGTCGGTGCGGTCGATCACGGGGATGATGGACAACCCGAATTTCAACGCGAAATCAAAGTCGCGCTCGTCATGGGATGGCACGGCCATAATCGCGCCGCTGCCGTAGCTGATCAGCACATAGTCGGCAATCCAGATCGGAATGCGCGCATCGTTCACCGGGTTAATCGCGTACCCGCCCGTGAAAACGCCGGTTTTCTCTTTGCCCTCAGCGGTGCGGTCGATCTCGGTCTTGCGCGCCGTTTCCTCGATATAAGCATCCACGCCCGCGCGGTACTCGGCGGTCGTCACCTGCTGGACCAACGGGTGCTCAGGAGCCAACACCATGAAGGTCGCGCCCCACAGCGTATCGGGCCGGGTGGTGAACACTTCGATAGGCTCACCGTCTTCGGTGCGGAAGGTAACATGCGCGCCTTCGCTGCGCCCAATCCAGTTGGTCTGCATGATTTTGACCGGCTCCGGCCAGTCAATGTGGCTGTGATCCAACAGTTCTTCGGCATACGACGTCGTGCGGAAAAACCATTGTTCCAGGTCCTTCTTGGTCACGGGCGTACCACAGCGCTCGCAGTGACGATCCTCGCCCCACACCTGTTCGCGGGCCAGCGTGGTATTACACTGCGGACAGAAATCCACCGCCGACATTTTGCGGTAGGCCAGCCCGTTTTTGTAGAACTGCAAAAAGAACCACTGCGACCACTTGTAATACTCGACGTGGCTGGTGACGGCTTCGCGCCGCCAATCGAAGATCGCGCCCATCGACCGTAACTGCTTGCGCATATTGGCGATGTTTTTCTCGGTCCAGATTTTGGGATGTACATTCCGCTTGATCGCGGCGTTTTCGGCGTTCAAGCCAAACGCATCAAACCCCATTGGGAACAATACGTTATAGCCCTTCATGCGCATCCAGCGCGCGCGTGTATCCGAAGGAGACATCGCGTACCAGTGGCCGATATGCAAATCGCCGCTGGGATAGGGCAGCATGGTCATGGCGTAGTGCTTGGGACGCTCCATATTGACCTCGGAGTGGTACAGACCGTCTGCATCCCAACGCTGCTGCCACTTGGGTTCCACTACCTGTGGTTTGTATTTATCAGCCATCGCTGTTTTTTTCTCCAATTGGTTGATTATGACAAGGACTTATACAACGGCGCGTGCACGAGCGGCAGACACGCCGACGGAAACCCCGGTAAAGTGCCAATCCATAACGACCCGGCAGGGAAGGAGGTCCGCGAGAAGGGAGACGATCCCCCGGCGAATGGGAGTGACGATATGAGTCTGCTGTTGCATCATGGTCCACCCTCCCTCAAAATAAAACCGGCCCTGCATGGGCCAGTTTACGCATCTCTGATACACACAAGTCTAGCGCGGCGAACGGCCCGGTTGACGGCTCCACTCCAACCCCGCTAGCGGCATGATTGGCTCAACGACGGCGATAGGGATCGCGCGTCGGAACCGGCACGGGAGCGGGTTGGCGAGGACTAAGCGCCTCTTTCAATACTTCTATAAGGTCCTGAATGCGATCAGCGAGTGAGCGTCTATCCTTGCGTGCCATCGGTTTATCCTTGTCCTCGTTACATTTACCCTTATATTGACAATACAATGCGCTGCCCAATCATGTACTGCCCAATCTAGGTAGAATGTAAACAAAAAGCCCTCTTCGTAACAACCTGACTCAGGTCAGGGACGAAGAGGACTCCGCGGTACCACCCTGGTTGATGGCTAGAATAAAACAGTGGACCCAAAGGGGCTCGAACCCTTGACCTCCACAATGCCATTGTGGCGCTCTCCCAAACTGAGCTATGGGCCCTTGACGTGTATACCATCCACTCAAGACGTTTAACGGACGTAACCGGCGCAGCTTACTTATCTTCAGCCACGCAGCTCCCGGACGAGTTCCACCTGTGCGCTCATTGACGGCGCGCTTGCCGGGTTTGCACCCTCCCCGGCTCTCTGCAATGATGGTGTACTACTTCCATTCACAGCTTTTGTGCAAAATTTGTTTGTTAACAAAACAAATTCTAGCGGCGCTGATCGGGATTGTCAAGGCCGGTTTTTAGCCGGGTTAGGGCTGAATCATTGAAACTAAATTTTTACCGCAGAGGACGCCGAGAACGCAGAGGAGAGAAAAGAAAGAAGAGTTTTTCTCATTTTTTCTCTTGCCATTTTTTATCTTGGCGTCCTCTGCGATCTCTGCGGTGATCTTTTCGTTAGAATGAGTCGGTCCTACCAATGTTGAAATCTCCTTTGCGCCAGGGGTAAGGCGTGTTATGATTGCGGGTGGCCTGTGGCCTGATCAGTTTAAGAAAGAGAGATGTACATGGCGACTTTAAACATTGACAAAATTGAGTCTCTGCTCGGAGACGAGGCTGAATACCTGCTTGGGCACGAATGCAAGACCATCCCGCAGGAAAACATTTACCTTCCTGGCCCGGACTTCGTGAGCGAAATTTTTGGGCCATCAGATCGCCCGATTCCCGTGATGCGCAGCCTGGAATCGCTGTTTAGTCATGGCCGTCTTGCCGGGACCGGCTACGTGTCGATCCTGCCAGTAGACCAGGGCATTGAGCACACGGCGGGCGCGTCCTTCGCCCCCAACCCGGCTTATTTCGACCCCGCCAGGATCGTGGAACTGGCGATTGAAGGCGGCTGTAACGCGGTGGCCTCGACGCTCGGTGTGTTGGGGGCGGTGGCCCGCCAGTACGCGCACAAGATTCCGTTTCTTCTCAAGTTCAACCATAACGAATTGCTGACCTACCCCAACAAGTACGATCAGGTCTTTTTCGCGCAGATCAGGCAGGCGTATGATATGGGCGCGGTTGCCGTTGGTGCGACCATTTACTTCGGTTCGCCCGAATCCAGCCGCCAGATTGTGGAAGTCAGTCAGGCGTTCAAGGCCGCGCACGAATTGGGTATGGCAACCGTGCTGTGGTGTTACACTCGCAACAATGCGTTTAAGCAGGGTGACACCGATTACCATGTTTCCGCCGACCTGACCGGACAGGCGATCCATCTGGGCGCGACGATTGAAGCCGATATCGTGAAACAGAAGATGCCGGAAAATAACGGTGGCTTCAAGGCGATCAAGTTCGGCAAGTACAGCGAAAAGATGTACACCGAACTGGCGTCCGAACACCCCGTTGACCTGACTCGCTATCAGGTTGCGAATGCCTATATGGGCCGCGTGGGGCTGATCAACAGCGGCGGCGCGTCCGGTGGCGAAAGCGACCTCGCGGAAGCCGTCCGTACTGCCGTCATCAACAAGCGCGCGGGCGGTATGGGTCTGATCAGTGGCCGTAAAGCCTTCCAGCGCCCGATGGCCGAGGGCGTTGAGCTGCTGAACGCCATTCAGGACGTGTACCTGAATGACAGCGTAACCATTGCCTAGCTTTTCAGGCTGAAACACATCAACAGGGGCAGCGCTTATTACCGGCTGCTCCTGTCTTTTTTACGTTATTTTGCATTGGTTTATACTGGTTAGTATGGAGCGATATCTAAAAAATTTAAAAAGAATTGTTGAATCCTGAAGAAGTGTTTAGTAGAATACATTATGGGACCACCCATAAAAACGATCCGAGCCAGCTAACGGTCAGGTAACGGGGAAAGAAAATGGCTTCTCATACGCTTCAAATTCAGATCGATGATCGCGCTCGCCTGATGTCGGCAGTGCTATCAGCCACCAACTGGCCGGAGGCCGAACAGCAGCGCAAACGCCACCGCGCGCACGTTCATGCTCGTAATACCGCCAGGCGCGTGGCCGAACACGTCGATCATCCGGCAGTGCGCACGCTGCAAACGCTGCTGGACCAGGGCACGCCGCTTGAAGCTATTTACACCTACGCCTTGAGCCTTTCCTGGCCGAACCTCAAGCTCCAGGCAGCGCTGCCCTGGGCACCGCTGCACTGGGACGAGCAGCTTGCCGATTTTTATGTCAAAACCGACCTCGCGGCATGGTGGGCCGAATCGGACGATATCTGGCAGCGTGCCATCGAGGAGATGAAAAAGGTCATCACCCAGGCCAACCTGTACGAATTTTTCAAGCCGTTTGTGGGACAGGTCGGCGAGCAGTTGGTCATCATGCCGAACGTATCCTATCCGAGCGATACCGAAATTGGGGTACGGCTGGATGGTTCGTTGTTTTGCATTGCGCCGCCACGTATTGCGTGGGGCGATAACGAACCCTGGCCCTTTGACGAAGACCCGGCCCATATCTTTCGCGGTGCCATCGCCGAATATGGCCGCCTGTTGATGGTGTCCTACCTGCGGCAGAATGCCGCCACCGTTGCGCCGGTCGCCGGGAAGCCGCTGCCGGTTGGTGAAAAGTTCCGCGACAGCCATCCGACCTGGGGCGATCAGTTCACGGCGCTGTTTGTGTTCGGCGCGGTGGCGATTTTCATGGAAAAAGCCATCAATCCCCAGGAAGCCAAAGCTTATATCCTGATGGAGAACAAGGTACACGGGATCACCATTCTGCCCAGCGTGGTCAGCGTCCTCAAACGGTACCTATCCGAGTACGGCGACGGACGTTTTACCGAACTGGCCGAATTTCTGCCCAATTTCCCGAACCATTTACGGGTTGCCAAGCGCGTTATCTCGCTGTAGCGCGTCCCATGTTCCCGCCGACACAGCGCCGGTCCTTTATTTTGAGGAACAGGCGCTTTGTTTTTTGTCCACCTGACGCCGCTGTTATAATGTGTCTCGCAAAATATTGTGTGGAGAATTTGTGGAGAGCAAAATGACTTACGAAAATATTCTGGTCGAGCGCCCGGCGGAAGGTGTAGGTCTGGTAAAACTCAACCAACGCCGCACCTTTAACTCACTGACCGGGCCGTTGATGGACGAACTCATGTCCGCACTGGAAACGATGGACCGGGATGATGCCATCGGCTGTTTGGTGATTACCGGAGTGGATCGTGCTTTTGCTGCCGGTGCGGATATCAAGGAAATGGCCGGCGCTTCCCCGGTCGAGATGATGAACAAGGCTTTTATCGCCCGGTGGGAACGTCTGCGGAATATCCGTAAACCCGTGATCGCGGCGGTCAGCGGGTATGCGTTGGGCGGTGGCTGCGAGTTAGCGTTGGCGTGTGACATGATCATCGCCTCGGACACTGCCGTATTCGGCCAGCCGGAAATCAACCTGGGCGTGATTCCCGGCGCGGGGGGAACACAGCGCCTGGCACGCACTATCGGTAAGGCGCTCACGATGGAGATGGTTCTGAACGACCGCCGCCTGTCTGCCGAGGAAGCCGAACGCTTTGGGCTGGTGAACCGGGTCGCGCCGGTTGACGAATACCTGGATGTGGCGATCACGCTGGCCGCCGAGATTGCCGCGCGCGCGCCGGTAGCGGTCCGGCTGGCAAAAGACGCCGTGAACATGGCGCTGGAAACGTCGCTGTCGGCGGGGTTGGCCTACGAACGGAATCATTTCTACGCGTTGTTTGCCACTGCCGATCAGAAAGAAGGCATGGCGGCGTTTCTGGATAAGCGCAAACCGGAATGGCAGGGCAAGTAAGGGTAAAAAACGTCCAATGGCGGATTTTTCGAGCGTCACATTTTCCAGCGTCACATGGCTATATACGGCCAATCTGAAAGGCGATTTGCACCTGCTTCCCCGGCTGTTTACCCTGATCCAGCAGGAGCGCCGGTCGGCTCATGAGGCTAACAGTCTGGCGCTGCTGCTTGACCTGGGCGATACATGTGCGCTCGACTCGTGGGTTTGTCCTGCGACCCAGGGACGCGCGCCGTTTCTGGTTTTGGACGCGATGGGTTACGATATGGCCTTGATCGGAGCCGGGGAACAGGTGTCGATCCCGCCGGATTCGCTGCGCCGCCTGCTCGATACGATCATGATGCGGGTGGCGCTGTGGAACAGGCCGGGTCACTTCACCAAGCGCGGTATCACGTTTCATCTGGCAAGCGGAACGGCAGACTTCCCGGCAGCGGAACCCGGCATTCGTATCGACCGGACCACGACCGCGTTACCGGGCGCGAACGCCACGCCTCCGGTCCTGGGCGATGTGGCGCGGGGACATCTGGCGCGAGTGACAATGGCGTGGCCGGATTGGACCGTTCAGGATGCCCGTCTGCTGCCCTTGCCGGAAACCACATCGCCCGATCCGACGATTGCCGCAGTGGTAGAACTTGTGGAAAACGAAGCGCGGCACTACGCGCAGCAAGAAGGGGGAGTCACATGAACCAGGCCGAACTCATCCACAAAATGGATACTTTTTTCAATATCCAGGGTTACGATGAAAGCGCGCTGTGGGCCGACATCATCCCGGCGAGCGACATAAACGTGTACCAGCGAATGGCCGGGGAAGCGTTTGTACAGGGCACCTGGAACGGCTTGATGCTGAACAGTACCGCCGACGTGGACCGGGTGTACCTGATCGTATTTCCCGGTCAGACCGTGCTGGATACCATCCTGGCCCTGGAACTCGAACGCGGTGCGCCCGGCGCGTTGATTTTTGCCCATCACCCGGCGGATTTTGAGGAAAGCAAACGCGGCTTTCTTGGCATCAGCGAGGCGCAGCTTGAAGCGCTGCGCGAACACCACATCAGCTATTACTGCTGCCACGCACCACTGGACTGTCACCCGGAGATCAGCACCGTGATCGCCCTTGCCAAAGCGCTAAAACTGCGGGACTGGCGGCAGTTTTCGCCCCACTATGACGGGATGGAAGGGGTTCATGGGCGCGTGCAGGATATGTGTTTTGGGGATTTTGCCGAGATGCTCGCCAAAGTGACCGATCTGCCCTATATCCGCTATAATCAGGTGCGTTTTAACGGCCAGCCGGTCGAACACGTCGCGGTGGTTCCGGGCGGGGGCAATCACCTGAATATTTTGCAGGAAGTGCGCGATTTGGGCTGCGATACTTACGTGACCGGGCATTGGTGGCTGGTCGGTGATTATGAATATGCTGCCCAAAGCCGCGAGCGCACGAGGAAATTAGTGCCCCAACTGCCCATGAATCTGCTTGGTACGTCCCACTATGCCAGCGAAATGATCGTCATGCGCGACCAGATGCCCGGTTGGTTCCGTAATGCCGGTATCGAAGCCCGCTTCATCAAGGAGCCAAGTCCCTGGCGGTAGCCTGTCTGTCACCGGAGATTGGGACCGTTGAGCGTGACGGCGGACAGGTAGCCGCTGCCAAACCGCACGATATCGCCGGAATCACTTGTATTCACGGCCAGCCAGCGTGCCAGGGCCGAACCTTCGATGCCGCCATCGTACAGCGCGAGTTGGGCTGCCAGACGCCCGTCCTGGTGATCATAAGCCAGCAGTTGACCGTCCGTTGTTAGCGCGTAGACTAACTCGCCGTTGCCAATATCTAGCAGCGGTGTGCGCTGGTGACTGCCCGGCATGTAGGCGATCCAGTGCAGCGTTCCCCCGGTATCATACGCATATAACGAACGGCCTTCCCCGGTATACAGGTACAACATACCGGACGCACCGGGCAACAGCCCGGCAGCAGGCGAAAACTGCCGTTCGGTGTCGAACAAAAACGCGGTGCTCAGCGTTTGATCCAGGTACAGCACCGTTGAGCCGACCATCAACCAGAATTCGCCCGGTTCTGCGGCGAACGGGATCGGCAGATCAGGGTGCGCGGAGTCGTGTAGAATCTGGCCGCTGGCATCAACCACGTACAGTCGGTGATCCTGGGTCGCGGCGGCTACCCGGTCGCCATTAACTGCCCACCGTTCGATCCGCGCTGACAGCGGCGGCGTTTCCCACACCAGCGCGCCATCCGGCGTAAACGCCATCAGGGTGTGATCGTCGGTTGCGAATACTACTGTGTCCCCAACCAGCACGGGCGGCATACTGAACGTTTCAGGGACCGTCCACAAGGCGCTGTAACTGCCGTGATCCAGCACCAATACCTGCTCGGTAGACGTGGCGACCAGGACGCGATCATCCGGTAGGGCCAGCATTCCGATCACGCTGCCTAACGTATCGAACCGCCACACCGCCGCGCCGCCCGGAGCAAGACCCAACAGGTGCCCGCTGTGGGCCACCACGTAGCTGCCGTCCGGCAGCAGTAAGGGCGGCAGGGTGGGGCTTTCGGTCAGTAAAAAGTGGGAGCGGTACGCCGGGTGTACCAGTATTCGGGCTAAATAGGTAAAATCGACCGGGTGCAGCCATCCGAGTTCCAGGGGATTCGTTTCGGTGTAGCCGGGACCGCCTTCGTGCCGGTAGCCGGTGCGGATTTCGTAGTGCAGGTGCGGGCGTCCGAGCGATGGAAACCCGATTGCCCCAATGATGTCGCCGCGCTCCACACACTGGTCCATAGCCGGAAATATATAGCCGTTCAGTTCTTCCATATGGCCGTACACGGTATTAATCAGCGAGTCATCCGGCAGGGTGTGCTGAATAACGACCACGCCTTTTTCGGTATCCCAACCCGCCGGATCGCTGTAGGTCACGCGCCCCCGCGCCGCCGCAAAGACCGGTTCGCCAAGCTGCTCGAATGCCACGTCCATCCCGACATGCAGGCCGCCGAACCGGGCGCGGTAGATGGCAAAATCGGTGCGGGTGATGTCAATGCCGGGGAAGGGCAAATCAAACCCCTCGATGTAGCCGCACGGGGCTGCATCGAGTTGGGCTGAAGTCGGATGGGGCAGCAGCGCGGAGAACAAAACACCGC
Organism: Anaerolineae bacterium; assembly: GCA_016934195.1. GTDB lineage: Bacteria > Chloroflexota > Anaerolineae > Aggregatilineales > Aggregatilineaceae > JAFGTJ01. The sequence goes on from JAFGTJ010000240.1 coordinate 8,918, forward strand.
TGCCCACTGCTGCAATGACAATGAGTCGTCGCCAGATCATCAATACGGTGGTTCAGGTTTGTTGGACGCTGCCGATTATACGCTGATTGTACTGTAGTCCGGCTGAAAACCAAACGTCCGCGCTTAACCCTAGCCCTTCAATCCGGTAGTAGCGATTCCTTCGGTGAACTGCTTCTGGGCGATCAGGTACAGCACGATCACCGGAACCAGCGTGATCACTGAACCAGCCATCAGCAGATTCAGGTCAGACCCGGCCTCAGTTGTGAACGCATACAGGCCGTAGGAAATAGGTCGCCAGTTATCGGTAAACGTCACCAGGATCGGCCATTCCAGCGCGTTCCAGGTGCCGATAAACGTGAAGATCACCACCGTCACAATCGCGGCCCGCGAGATGGGCACGACGACCTGGAACAGAAACCGTAAATGGCCCGCCCCGTCGATGCGGGCCGCATCCCAGAGTTCGTCAGGAATCTGCATAAAGAACTGGCGTAACAGGAAAATGCTAAAGGTGCTTGCCAGGAACGGGAAGACCAGCGCGGGCCAGCTATCCACCCACTTCCAGCGGATCGGCCCGTTGACCTCAAAGAGTTTGCCCAGTCCTAAAAAGCCGTCCAACCCGATAGCATCCAGCGCGTCATGGATGGGTTCGGCAATTGATTTGCGCGCGTCTGTGATGCCCCAATCTTCCTGTTTTTGGGGAAAGTCGCCGGTGAAGAAATGGTCGATATTGGTTACGGTGTTGCGGTTCGGGATCAGGACCACCATTGTCGGGATAAAAATGGTCGCCAGGAAGATGCTAAATAACAGGTTGCTGCCGGGAAACTCGATCCGGGCGAAGGCATAAGCCGCCAGGATCGACGTGACCGTCTGGGCCAGAATGGTGATTGCCGCGATTTGCACACTATTGAAAAAATATTCCGAGAAGTTGGATTCGTCCCAGGCTTCAATATAATGCGCGGCCCCACCTACCACCACGTATTTATTGTGGACTTCCCATAGCTGGTTTAGCAGCGGGATGTCGATGTTCAGGTTCAGTTCCGCATAGCCGATTTTTTGCGTGGACAGGTACTCGCTTAACGTCAAACTCTGCTGGCGGCGGCTGGCTTCGATCTGAGAGCGTACACTTTCCAGGTACGAGGGCAGTTCGTCCGTTGTCAGGTAATCATCCAGGGTGCGCGCCAGTTCCGCGTCGGAAACCTTATGCACTGAGATAAACTGAAGCGTTGGCACAAACCGTCCGCGAATGATATCGCCGGAATGTTGCAGCGAGGTGCTTACCATCCACAAAAACGGCATGATGAACAGCATCGCGCCCGTTGTCAGGATGACGTATACCAGGATACGGAAGAAGTTAAAGTGGAACGGGCGGCGGCGGTAGGGCGAACCCGTCAGAACTGCCGCGCCGTCTTCGTCACGCGGGACGGTTGAGGCCGGTGTGGTTGTAGTCGTGCTAGCCATAAAAGACTTGCTCCCTTGCCAGACGGTTTTGAACCAGGGTCAGGATCAGGATTACCCCAAACAAACTAAACGCGAGTGCAGCAGCATATCCCGGATTGTTGGCCGAATACAGCGTGTTGAAGATATGCACGCTCATGGTGTCAATTTCTTTGCCGGTAGCCAGCCTGCGCAGCACGTAAATATGTGAAAATGCCTTGAATGTGCCGATGATGGACAGCATCGACAGAAAAAACGTCGTGGGCGAGAGCAGTGGCAGTGTGATACTGCGGAACCGGGACCAGCGTCCCGCGCCGTCCACTTCGGCGGCTTCGTATAACTCGGTCGGGATGGCTCCCAGCCCGGCCAGGAACACCACCGCGTTATACCCGGCGAAGACCCAGATGTTGTACAGAATCACGGTGGTTAATGCCAGACTGGGACCGGCCAACCCCTCCGGGATGTTGAGAGGATTGCCGCCCAACACTTGCTCGTAAAATACGCGCACGATCCCGTCTGGTTCCTTAAGCCACGTCAGCGGTTTGAGGCCAAAGATACTCAAGGCGCGATTCGCCAAACTGTTTTGATCCATCCTGAAAATGACCAGAAATACCGTTGAAGTCGCCACGCTCGGCGCGATGTAGGGCATGAAATAGATCACGCGAAAGAATGACTTGCCCCAGGAGATTTCCGAAAACAGCAGGTAGGCTAGAACCAGGCCGAGCGCCAACTGGATCGGCACCGTTCCGATGGAATACATCGCGGTGCGTGTGAGGGAATTCATGGCTTCTTCGGTTTCGCGTCCGCCGAGCGCCAGCGTTTGCGGAATTTCGCTGAGCGTCAGCCACCCCCCGATCATCATCAAAAGGGCGAGCATGATCGTTGCGCCAAATCCCAACGGCGTTTCGCGTTTTTGTGCGCTGCGCCATACTAGGTAAGCGGCTCCGATCAACAGCGCCCCAACCGCCGTCAGAAACACCTGCGGCCAGTAGAGCAGTTGGGCTTTGAGCACTTCCGGACGCAGCGAGGCGTGCGGTTTCTCGCCGGTCGCAAACCGGTAGGCGCGGTCGAATTGGTCTTCGGTCAGCGCTCCCATACCGCTCGCCACTTGCTGATTAAGCTGGATGGAGCCGATCAGGTAGAACAGGGCGAACGCAACGACCAGCGCCAGCGCGATCCGTCCCCAATGCAGCCAGCGGTAGAGCCGGGGATTTTCCTCATCATCCAACTGGCGGCGAACCCACGTCATCGTATATATTGTGCCGATGCTAATGAAGATCGCCAATGCCCCGTAGATTTGTTTGCGCAGGGGTTCGGTATGTCCTCCATTCTGGACGACATCAACACCCACATCCAGCGCGGAATAAAGGTCAATTTCTCGGACCGACTGGGGATCGTCGGCCAGGAATCCCACGCTCAGCCGTTCGCCTGCTGGCAGGCCGGTTAACTGTCCCTCGGCGATGGTGCCATCGGGCAGTATGACCTGGACTTTCTGGTTATTGACGAACGCGGCTTCGAGGCGCGCGATCTGGTCGGCGGGTATTTCGTTGTACATTTCAGGGGCCAGCGGCGCTTCGATAGTTTCGCCGTCTATCTCGACCTGGACCAGGATTTCGCCATCTTCAAACGTTAAACCGTTGATGCGCGCATCATTATCGGTGATATCGACCGAGCCATCCAGCATTTCCTGGTTAAAAATCAGGGTGGCGACCTCCTGTGCCTCTTTTACGTTCGCCTCCATCTGGGCAACCCCGTAGCGCGCCAGCAGGATCGCCAGCAGCATCAGGGTTCCCATCAACAGGCTGGCCGTGATGGTGCTGCCGCTGCTGATGCGGCCCAGGTGTGGCAGCACAAAGTAGATTAACCCGCCAATAACCGCTACCAGGATCAGCCAGCCAATGATCCCCAGGCCGATCTCGTTAATGAGCGGCGGACCGGCAATCCACGCCACACCAATTCCCAGTAACAGCAGCCAGCCGATTCTCACGCGGACCATATCTCGTTCGTCAGGCCGCTTTTGCAACTGGTCGACAGTATAGTAACCACCCACCGCTGCCAGGAACAGGCTGACAGGGACCCACGAGTACCCATCCATGCTGGTCACGTATTTGAACACGAACACGATCAAGCCCGCGCCCGCCAGCAAACCGGGTATCAGGAAATGCCAGGGATTGCTGCCGTCTTCTTGTATGATCATGCCGCGCCAGTAGCGGTAGGCAAGATAGATCAGGATCAAACTCAGGGCGAAAATGACGATATACGTCAGACTGCCCAATGATCGCACGTAGTTGTCCAGCCCCACATACTTATTCGTGATCGGGGACCCGGATTTGATGCTTTCGTAAAAACCCGCGACCACCGGCCAGAGGCCAAATATAAATGTTGCCAGGGTTGCTGGCAGCACAAACAAATAGCCGGTTACCGCCTCCTGAATTTTCCGGCGGCGTTTTCCGGTGACCAGGTGGGATTGGTCGTTTGTGGATCGTGGAGATATCTCACTAAGAGCCATAGCATAAAATCCTTGAAAAAGTGCGTTGACTAACCGGGCATATTTAACCCGGCACAGTTAAAGATCGCCAAAACTTATTTTAAAGATGATTAACAACTGCATAAAGCGCAACAATGCACCTGATTTTAACGGTTTTATTCCGATTGGGCTAAATCCCGCCG
>JAFGTJ010000241.1 GCA_016934195.1 Anaerolineae bacterium
ATCACTTACATCGCTCGGGTATGGTTTTCGTTCGCTCATACCCTTATTTTACATTCGCACTTCTCAAAAGTGCATAACACGCTCTAGGTGTAACGTCCCCGCGCAATGTTGATCATGTCCACTAACATGCCATACGCGGTGGTGGTGGGATCGGTATTGCCTTCGATCATCGTCAGGTGATGCAGGGTATCCGTTTCAAACGTGACGGCGCTGCTGGTCTGGCTGACCTGGCTCAATGGATCGGAAAGCGGCAGGCGCACCGGACGAACACTGGCACGGACTGCGCCCTCGGTGCACACCGCTTCGCACACCAACTTGATCCGTTCCCCGGCCTGAAGCACGGCGCGGGCCTCGGCGCTGGTAATGCCGGTGATCCCGGTCCGGTCCACGTCGCCAGGGCGGAGATCGGCCCCCATGATCACGTTTGCCAGCACCACAATCTTGACTGCCGCGTCCCACCCTTCCAGATCGGTGCTGGGATCGGCTTCGACCACACCGATTTCCCGCGCTCCGGCTACTGCCTCGTCAAATGATGCGCCCTCTTCCAACCGGGTCAGGACGTAGTTGGTGGTGCTGTTCAAAACACCGCGAATCCGTCTGACAGTTGTGGCGAGCAGCGCCTCGCGCCCGATGCCGAGTACGGGCGCGCCGTCCATGACCGTGCTCTCGAAGAAAAAACCCACGCCGTTTTGCCGCGCCAGGGCGGACAATTCACGATACGCAAACGCCACCGGTCCTTTGTTGGCGGTGACAAAATGCCGACCGGCACCTAACGCCGCCCGCGCGTAATCGGTCGCGGGCTGGCCGGTGCGCGGATTAAGCCAGGTCGCCTCCATGATCAGGTCCGCCGGGCAGGTTTTAATAAACGCTATCGTATCATCCAGCGGATCGCCCTGGTGCAGTCCATCCAGCGGATCACCCGCCTCTACCGCCGCCAGGGTAGCGTCCAGGTCCAGGCCAGCGGGGTTAATGGCGCAGCCGCGCGAGCGGGTTGCGATACCCGTCACGCGAAACGTGAGATCGTACTGGTCCCGCAGAACATCAACCTTACGCAGCAGCAAACGCGCCAACGCTCGCCCGACTTTGCCGTAACCCAGCATAGCGATGTCAATACGCACGGTGATCCCTTTCTCCAGCCGGAACAATACCTCATTAAGCAAGACCTATTATAGACTAATGCTTTATCGCGCACAGCTTGCCCCTTCGCCCTGTACAAACTCACAAGGGCGTGCTTTGTCATTCGCGCGCGACCTGTGTTAATATCGCAGCATAATTCGTCCTCATCATGAGCGGTGGAGGGACCGGCCCGTCGAAACCGCGGCAACCTCTGGGCAACTGGAAGGTGCCAAGTCCGGCAGAATGCTTTCTGAGAGATGAGGGGCTGCCCAGTGTATTATAATCTGCCGCGCCCCTCGATAGTTGAGGGGCTTTTATATGTTGAGACAGGATCACGTATGACATCATCTACAGCATCACCCACCCGTTCTTATACCAACCGCCGCTACCTGGACGCCATCGCGGACCACGTACTGATTTACGACGGCGCAATGGGAACCAGCATCCAGCGCTATAACCTGACCGCCGAGGACTTTGGCGGCGAACACCTGAACGGCTGCAACGATTACCTCGTGATCACGCGCCCGGACGTGATCGAGGAAATTCACGCCTCGTTTTTGACAGTCGGCTCAGAGGTCATCGAAACCAATACCTTCCGCTCCAACCGGATCACGCTGGCCGAATACGGGTTGCAAGATCGCATACTCGAAATCAACCGGACGGCGGCAGCGCTGGCGCGACGAGTCGCGGATCGGTTCGCGGCGGATACCGGCATCCCGCGCTACGTGGCGGGCAGTATGGGACCATCGGGGAAATTGCCCAGTTCGGACGATCCCGATCTGAGCAATGTAACCTTTGACGAATTGGCCGCCGTTTTCTACGAGCAGGCGCAAGGATTGGTCGAAGGTGGCGCGGATGTGCTGCTGCTGGAAACCAGCCAGGATATTTTGGAAGTGCGCGCGGCGGTGGTCGGCATCAATCATTATTTCAAGGACGCGGGCGTGCGGATTCCGGTCCAGATCCAGATCACGCTGGATACCAGCGGACGGATGTTATTCGGGACGGATATCGCCAGCGCCTTGACTACGCTCGAATCGCTGCCAATTGACGTGCTCGGCCTCAACTGTTCGACCGGGCCGGAACACATGGCGATGCCGGTCAAATACCTGACCGAACACAGCACCAAACCGATCAGCGTGCTGCCTAACGCAGGTCTACCGATCAACGTAGACGGCGAGGCGGTGTACCCCATGCAGCCGGACCCGTTCGCGGCCATGTTGGGCGAGTTCGTGGACTGGGGCGTAAACGTGGTCGGCGGCTGCTGCGGCACCACACCGGAGCACCTGGCAAAACTGATCGAGCGTGTCAAAGGCGATCCGACCGCCCGCCGCGAATCACCCCAACGCCAACCGGACACCCAACCCGCCGCCTCTAGCGGGATGCGCGCCACACCGCTGATCCAGACTCCGCCCCCCACCCTGATCGGTGAACGGGTCAACAGCCAGGGCAGCCGCAAGATCAAGCGCCTGCTGCTGGAAGAAGACTACGACGCGATTTTGCAGGTCGCGCAGCAGCAGGTCGAGTTCGGCGCGCATATTCTGGATGTGTGTGTCGCCCTGACGGAACGCGACGACGAAGTGGAACAGATGAAAACCGTCGTCAAGAAACTGGCGATGAGCGTCGAAACACCCCTGATGATCGACAGCACCGAGGCGGACGTGATCGAAGCGGCGCTGAGCCTGTATCCGGGCCGGGGATTGATCAACAGCATCAATCTCGAAAACGGGCGGACGCGAGTGGACGCCGTGCTGCCGATTGCGCAGAAACACGGCGCGGCAGTAATCGCGCTGACCATTGACGAAATCGGCATGGCGAAAACCGCCCAACGTAAGCTCGACATAGCGCGCCATATTTACGAAATCGCCGTCAATGAGTACGGCCTCGTGCCGGAAGACCTGATTTTTGACGATCTCACCTTCACGTTGGCAACCGGCGATCCAGAAATGGCCGACAGCGCAGTCGAAACTATTGAAGGCATCAAACGCATCAAGGCCGAACTGCCCGGCGTGCTAACCTCGCTGGGCGTGAGCAATGTCAGTTTTGGGTTGGGCAAGGCGGCGCGCGCCGTGCTGAACAGCGTATTTTTGTATCACTGCGTCGAGGCCGGGTTGGATATGGCGATTGTCAACCCGGTCCACATCACGCCCTACTCCGAGATTCCCGACGATCAGCGCCAACTCGCCAACGCGCTGATTTTCAACGAGCACCCCAACGCGCTGACCGATTACATCCAGTATTTTGAGGAACACGAAGTCACCGTCGGCGGCGAAGAACAGGTCGATCCCACCGAAGGCATGACCGCCGAGCAAGCGCTGCACTGGCAGATCGTCCACCGCAAGAAAGACGGTGTCGAGGTGTTGATCGATGACTGCCTGACGCGGCAGGACGCGGTGAACGTGCTGAATAACGTGCTGCTGCCCGCCATGAAAGAAGTCGGGGACAAGTTCGGCGCGGGCGAGTTGATCCTGCCGTTTGTGCTGCAAAGCGCCGAAGTGATGAAAAAATCGGTCGGCTACCTGGAAAACTTCCTGGAACGCAAAGAAGGGACCAGCAAGGGTATCGTGGTGCTGGCAACCGTCTACGGCGACGTACACGACATCGGTAAAAATCTGGTCCGCACCATCCTCAGCAACAACGGCTACACGGTCCATGACCTGGGCAAACAAACTCCGGCCAACGTGATCATTGACGCTGCCGTCGAGCACAACGCCGACGCCATCGGCCTGAGCGCGCTGCTGGTCAGCACGTCCAAGCAAATGCCGCTGATCGTGAACGAACTGGCGCGGCGCGGGCTAGAATTCCCGGTATTGATCGGCGGCGCGGCCATCAACCGGGCCTTTGGGCGGCGCATCATGTTTCTGGAAGACGGCGGCGAACCCTACGCACCGGGCGTGTTTTACTGCAAAGACGCTTTCGAGGGCCTGGAAATCATGGAACAACTGGTTGATCCAACCGGGCGCTCGGCGCTGCTGGAACGCAACGCTCACGAAGCCTACAAGGAACTGGGCAAAAAACAACCGTCCGTCCGTGATCGCCGCGCACCGGGCCAACGCTCGACAATTGGCCCCGCGTCCGATATCCCAACGCCGCCGTTCTGGGGCGCGCGGGCGGTGCTCGACATCCCGCTGGACTCGGTATTTCCCTTCATCCACAAACCGGAACTGTTCCGGCTGAGTTGGGGCGCAAAAAATACCCAGGGCGCGGCGTGGGAACAACTGCAAACCGAATTCGAGGCGCGGTTGGAACGCATGAAAAAAGCGGCGTTAGCTGACGGATCGCTCACTCCCCAGGCGGTATACGGCTATTTCCCGGCCCAGGCGGACGGCGACGACGTGGTGATCTTCGACCCGGCTCGCTACACTGCCGACCAGGAATTGACCGAAATCGCCCGGTTCGCCTTCCCGCGCCAGCCGTCCGGCGACCACCTGTGTCTGGCCGATTATTTCGCGCCGCTGGGCAGTGATCAGGTGGACGTATGCCCGCTGCAAGTCGTGACGGTGGGCGGGCGCGCAACGGATCGATTCGACACACTGCAAGGCGAGAACGAATACACCGAAGCGTATTTCTTTCACGGGCTGGCCGTGCAAACCGCCGAAGCGACCGCCACCTATATGAACCGCCATGTCAACCGCGAGTTGGGCATTCCGGTCGAACGCGGCAAACGTTACAGTTGGGGCTATCCCGCCTGCCCGGATTTGGACGATCACAAGGTTGTGTTCCAACTGCTCCCGGCAGCGGAAAAACTGGGCATGTCGCTCACGTCGGCCTACCAGTTGGTGCCGGAACAGTCCACCGCTGCGATCATCGTGCATCATCCTGACGCGAAATACTATAACGTGGGTGTTTCACGCACGGAACAGTTGGCGAACGCCTAAAGGATATACCGATCATGGCAAAAACACCGTTTCGTGACCGTCTGGCGCAGGGGCCGATCCTGGCCGATGGCGCAATGGGCACCATGCTCCATCTGCAAGAAAATCTGCCGATTGATACCTGCTTCGACCTGCTGAACCTGACCGATCCGGCGGTGGTGGCCGACATTCACCGCCGCTACATCGAGGCCGGGGCGGAGATCATCGAAACGAATACCTTCAGCGCCAACGTATACAAGCTGGCAGACTGCAATATGCAGGACGAGTGCGCCGAGGTCAACCGGGCCGGAGTCGAACTGGCCCGCCGCGTGGTGGATTCGACCTTCCGCGACAACGTGTATATCGCCGGGTCGGTGGGTCCACTGGGCGTGCGGTTGGCCCCCTTCGGACGGACCACGCCCGAAGAAGCCTTCAACGCCTTCAAAATTCAGACCGGGGCGCTGATCAAGGCCGGGGTGGACGTGCTGCTGTTTGAAACGTTCACCGACCTGCACGAAATCGAAGAAGCGATCAAGGCGGCGCGGTCGGTTGATCCCGGTATTCCCATCATCGCGCAGATGACATTCACCCGTGATGACCGCACCATCTTAGGCGATACACCCGCCCAGGTCGCCCGCGCCTTGCGCGCAACCGGCGCGGACGTGATCGGGGTGAATTGCAGCGGCGGCCCGGCCCAACTGCTGCGTATCGTGCAGTTGATGCACCGGGCAGAGCCGGACGCGCGCCTATCGGTCGTGCCGAATGCCGGTTGGCCGGAGAGCGCCGGGGGCCGCGTGATGTACCCCGCCACGCCCGATTACTTTGGTGATTACGCGCTGGCGTTCACCAACGCGGGCGCGTGCATGGTGGGCGGCTGCTGCGGAACCACGCCTGAACACATCCGGGCCATGCGCGCCGCCTTTGATGACCCGGCCCGTGTGCATCCGACCCTGATCACAATCCCCGACGTGGTGGAAAACGGTATCAGCGAGACGCCCGAACAACCGACGCAACTCGCGCGCAAACTGGCCGCCGGGCAGTTCATCGTGACGGTCGAAATGCCGCCGCCGCGCAGCTACACCGCGCAGAAGATCATCGCGTCCGCCGAACTGCTGCGCGAAGCCGGGGTAGACTTCATCAACGTGTCCGACAGCCCCATGTCCCGGATGCGCATGAGTCCCTGGGCAGTGTGCCACCTGATCCAGGATAACGTCGGGCTGGAAACGGTGCTGCACTTCCCCACACGCGGGCGAAACCTGCTGCGCGTCCAGGGCGATCTGCTGGCGGCGCACGCGCTCAAGGTGCGCAACCTGTTCGTGGTGATGGGCGATCCGACACGCATCGGGGATTATCCCGACTCGTTCGATACCCACGACATTGTGCCGACCAGCCTGATCAAGCTCATCAAGCATAATCTCAACACCGGGATCGACCAGGCGGGCAACTCTATCGGCCAGTCCACGTCATTTGTAGCCGGGTGTGCGCTGAATCCCAACGCCCGCGAACTCGACCGCGAGGTCAAACTGTTACGCAAAAAGATCGACAACGGGGCCGACTTCGCCCTGACTCAGCCGCTTTTTGATCCGGCCATTCTGGAACGGTTCACCGCTGCTTACATCGCCGAATACGGGGCGCTGGACCTGCCGATCCTGGTGGGCATCCTGCCACTGTTCGGGTCGCGGCACGCGGCGTTTTTACACAACGAAGTGCCCGGCATCGACATTCCCGACGCGATCCGCCAGCGCATCGACGCGGCAGGCGACGACGCGCCGCAAGAAGGCGTCCTGATTGCGCGCGACCTGCTGCTGGCGATCAAAGACGTAGCGCAGGGCGTCTACCTGATGCCTGCCTTTGGACGCTACGATCTGGCGGCGGGCGTGGTCGATGTCCTGGAACGCACGTCCGCGCGCTGATCACACACTGCCCCTCACCCATTCGCGGCCCGGTTATGGTATCGGGCCGCTTCGTGTTATCATGGCAGCCAGACCGCAACCTGTAACCCCCTGACTGCGTAATGATCCACCAGACAAGGAGGCGATCTTAACTATGAATATACACTCTCGCATTCTGCTGATTATGTTGATCCTGACGGGCGGCGTTTTGCTGCTGACCGGGTGCGGTGGTGATGATGGTAACGAAAGTCTGCCCGAAGCGCGCCCGCTGCTCGAAGAAGCCGCCGGGAAGGTCCAGCAAGCCGAGTCGTTTGGCGTCATCATCGATGTGAGCGGCTACCCGGTCATCCTGGGGTCAGGCGACCTGAATCTGCCGGAAGAACTACCCCTTTCGTTTACTTATGCCGAAGGTTCATTCCAGGCCCCGAACCAGATCGACGCGGACGTTGACATTCACCTGGGAGAAGCCGGTACGACCGCCCAGTTGATCGCCATCGGTGATGATCACTACCTGCGGGGCGACCTGATCACGCTCGGCCAGTGGCTCAAAGTCGTGCTGATTCCCGGTTTTACGCCCGCTTCGCTCATGTCGGCAGATGGCGGGATCGCGCACGCCCTCAACTCTGTGACCAGCCTGGAAATGGTCGGCAAAAAAGACCTGGACGGCGTGAACGTGTATCACCTGCGTGGGCGAGTGCGCGCCGCCGATGTGAACGCCCTCACCTTCGGGCTGATTCGCACCACCGAAGGCGAAATCGACATCGAGGTCTACATCCTGCGGGATAACAAAGAGGTCCACCAAATCATACTGCACGAACCCGCACCATCCGACTCCGACGAAGAAGAAACCACCTGGGAGATCACCTTTTTGGACTACAATAAACCGGTGTCCATCACCGCGCCCGATATGGGGAATTAAGCCATGCCGGTATCCCACAAGCGCGAGTCGGCGTGGTTCATCCTGGCGATTGTCTGTCTGCCGGTGTTCATCGGTGCGTTGGACCTGACGATCATCTCCGCCGTGCTGCCGGAAGTGATCGTCAGCCTGGAACTACCAGTCAAGGAATACCTGGATCAGGCATCCTGGGCAGTCAACGGCTACTTGCTGGCATATGCGATCAGCATGACGTTCGCCGGGCGGCTGTCGGACCTGTTCGGGCGGCGCGCGATCTACATCGGCTGTCTGGTGATCTTCATGATCGGGTCCTACCTGGTCACGGCTTACGATAATCCAACGCTCAATAGTTGGATCGC
>JAFGTJ010000242.1 GCA_016934195.1 Anaerolineae bacterium
CCGGATCAGGCCGAGGGTAATACCGTGCTCAGCGTGACCTACGACATCGCGTCGTATGGCGGCTTTACGCATGTGCTGACCGATGGCGAAAGCTGGGTCCCGCAGGATTGGAGCAGTTACGACGCGCTGAGTTTCTGGCTGTATGGCGCGAACTCCGGCGGCACGATCCAGGTCGAAATCTTCGACAACCGCGCGCCGGATGCGACGACCGATTCGGCGGAGCGCTGGTTCTACCACATCATCGACGATTTTGAGGGCTGGCAGTTCTTCAGTATCCCGTTTGCCGACTTCCAGCGCCGGTCCGACTGGCAGCCCGGTGGCGCGCCGGATGACGGCCTGGGACTGACCGAAGTACACGGTTATGCGTTTGGCTTCCCGGCGGGCGTTGGCGCGCAGACCAACTACCTGGATGATGTGATCCTGGTGAGTTCCCAATAACCGCGTTCACCGGCCTGAGTTTGGAGTAGGGATTTACGTCGCTTTTTCGCCCCTCTTACCGCGCGCGCGGTAAGAGGGGCGAAAGGCGATTTGAGGATCAGGGGGCCGGGTCGGTCTTGACCGGCAGTTCGAAGGTGAACACCGCCGCGCTGCTGCCCGCTTCCGCCCAGATTCGGCCCCCGTGCAGCAGCAGCATTTGCCGCGCAATGGACAGCCCCAGGCCGATCCCGCCGCTGTCGCGTTCGCGGGCTTCTTCCGCGCGCCAGAAGGGATCAAAGACGTGGGCGGCTTCGTCTGGCGTCAAGCCCTGGCCGGAGTTGATCACCGCATAGCGGACGCGATCCCCGGCGCGCTGTACCCGGACGGTGATCGTGCCGTGTTCCGGTGTGTGGCGCAGCGCATTGGTGAGTAAATTACCCAATACCTGCTGCATCCGGTCTATATCCACCTCGACCGGCGGCAGATCGTCCGGCCAATCGGATTCCAGCGTAATATTCGCGTCGGCGGCCAGCGGCGTGAAGCTCACCACCGCGCGGCGGACCAGTTCGCCCGCCGGGATCGTGGTGCGCTTCAGGGGTAACTGTCCCGCTTCCGCGCGCGTGAGCAACCGCAGATCGTCCACCAGCCGCGCCAGGTAGATCGTCCGGTCATAGGCGACGGCCAGATGCGCCGCATCCAGTGGAAACACGCCGTCGAGCATGGCTTCCAGGTGGCCGCGCAGCACGCTTACCGGCGTGCGCAGTTCGTGCGCGATATTGGCGGCCATATGCTGGCGCAGTATTTCGCCTTTTGCCAGATCGCGCGACATGCGGTTGAAGGCGTTTGCCAGTTCGGTGATCTCGGTGGCTCCCTGCGCCGTGACCTGATGGCCCAATTGTCCCTCGGCCAGATGGTGCGCCGCTTCGGTCAGGTTGCGCAGCGGGTGAGTCAACTGCCACGCCAGCAGTCCCGCTACGATCACGGCCAGCAGCGCCGCGCCAATCGCCGCGCCGGTCAGCCAACGGGTGGTTTCGGAGAGGAAGCGTTCTTCGGTATCACCGAGCGCCTGTTCGCCGGGAGTCACCTGCACCAGCCAGCCGACCGGTTCGCCCGCTACCGTGAGTTGAACGGCGCGATCACGGGCGGCGTTATCCAGCACGGTCCCAATTTGTTCGGTATCGGTCGCCAGTACCACCGTCCCGGCGGAATCGGCCAGCAGCACGGCTGCGCCGCGTCCACCGCGCCCGGCGTTTTCACCTTTACCCTGTCCCTGGCCGGAACCCGATCCGGGACCGGGCAGCAGGGATTCCGCCCCGGTCCAGGTCTGGTTGTCGGCGAAATGGTTTTGCAGCGCTTCGATCACATCGGGCGCGAAGAATTGGACACCCTGGCGATTTAGATAGGTACGAAAACTGTGTTCGGTGGTGCGCTGCACGATCAAGGCAATCGCTCCAACCGCCAGCAGGACCACCACCAGAAACGCCGCCGCCAGTCGCACCCAGAGTTTATTCATCGCTGCTCGTCCCCATGCGATAGCCGACGCCGTACACCGTCTCGATATACAGCGGTTCGCGCGGATCGGCTTCGATCTTGGCGCGGAGATTTTTAACATGCACGTCGATGGTCCGCTCGTATCCGGCGAACGCTTCGCCCTGGATGCGTTCCAACAGTTCCATGCGGGTAAACACCCGGCCCGGTCGCTGGATCAGGACTGCCAGCAGGTCGAATTCACTGGGCGTCAGGTCGATACGTTGGCCGGATAACCTGACCTGGCGCGTTTCGGCGTTGAGTTCCAGTTCCCCCACGCGCCAGATCGTGGATTCCGCTGCCAGATCGCCATAGGCACGGCGCAGCACGGCGCGCACCTGGGCTAGCAGCACGCGCGGGCTGAACGGCTTGGTGATGTATTCGTCCGCGCCGATCTCCAACCCGGTGATCTTGTCCACGTCATCGACGCGCGCCGTCAGGAACAGGATCGGCACGTCGCTTTCGCGCCGGATCATGCGCGCGGCTTCCCACCCGTCCATTTCCGGCATCATCACGTCCAGGATCACCAGATCGGGTTTTTCGTGCCGGAAGGTGAATAACGCCTCCCGGCCATCGCGCGCGGTATAGACGTGCATTCCGGCCTCTTCGAGATAGGCGCGCACGGTGTTTAACAGGTGTTGTTCGTCGTCGGCCACCAGGATTTTTCGGCTCATGGCGCTTACCTGACCTGTTTAGGCGCGATACGCGGCGGGTGCGTGGGCAGTCCTAGCAGCCGCCGCGTCTGGCACACGATCCATTTCCAGTGAAACACCACATGGATCAGGACCAACACGCCCATCAGTATCCCGGCCCAATCATGCAGCGTCCGCATATCGGGTTTGGTGATGCCCAGCACCGTTTCCGCTTGGGATGTTTGGGATGATGTGGTTGTTGTTTCGGTGTAATCGTCCTGGTGATTGCCCTGGCGACGTCCCTGTCCTTCCACCCCGGCGCGAGTGCCGCCACCGGGATATACCTGCCACAGCAGCAGGCCGGATACCAGCACCGCCACGAACAGCGCCAGGATGATCATATCCAGTATGTAATTGGTACGCGGTTTGACCGTCACGTTCGGTTTCCTTTCAAGGGTAGCGCGCTTATATTACGGCGCATTCACATCGGCAATCGCGGGCGCGGTCGGTTCCCAACTGCGCAGGTAGGCCGTTAGCGCGGCAATGTCGTATTCCGATAGGCGACCGCCCCAGGCAGGCATCCGGGTTCCCGAAACGCCCAGCGCGATGATCTGTTGGATGGCGGCATCGGGCGTATCGGCCAAAAACTGCTGGCTGTTGAGCGCCGGGGCCATGCGCGTCCCGTAACCGTCCGTCCCGTGACATTGGGTGCAGGTCAGGCTGAACAACCATGCGCCGTGCGCCAGCGTTTCAGGACTCATGTCAATCGGTTCGGCCTCAATCACTGGCAGATCGATCCCGGCGGAGTCCAGGTCTTCCCAGCGGCGGACCAGGGTCGTGACCGCCGCGATTTGCTCGTTGGTCAGCGCATTGCTCCAACCGGCCATCAGCGTACCGGGCACGCCGTTGGTGATCAGCCGGATTATTTCATCATCGGACATGGTAGAACGCAGATCAGCGGTATTGAGCGCCGGGGCCAGCGTCGTGCCTTCGCCGTTCGCGCCGTGACAGGCCGCGCACTCCGTCGCGTAGACCGTCAGCCCGTCGGCCAGGACCGCGCCGTCCGGCAGCGCCCGCACGGAGACCAGCGTTTCTTCGGTCAATTCGACCACTACCATTTCCGGCGGAGTCAGGCCCAATTCTTCCACGCGGACGGCGACCGCGCCCCAGTTGACCACCTCGATCATCGTCACCAGATCGTCTATTTCCGCCGGAGCCAGAATGCCGCCCTCGTCCACGCCATACGCGGCCATAACTGTATTATAGCGCCCGCGATCAATGGTCTTGTACAGTTCGTCCGCTTCTAACGCGATCCCGGCCAATGGGGGCGTCGCGCCCAATCCCTCGCCCGCCGCGCCGTGACAGATCACACAGTTTTCGGCGTAGGTATCCATACCGGTTTTGACCGCTTCGATGCGCAGCTCTAATGCGGCTTGCTCCTGCTTGTCTGATTCGCGCAGCAGGTTAAAACCCATCACGACGACGATCAACATCGTGGCTAAAAATCCCATCCAGGCCATTTCGCGCGTCATGAGGACACCTCCGCTGACGGGTACACAATATCCGACTGGTTCGCGTGGTCGCGCTGGATCGCCGTGCCGGTATCGACGTTAATTTCGCCATCGACGACCGTGATTGCAAAACGGTCCAGCGGGCGCGGGGCAGGGGGATTCAGCACATCGCCGTCCGGCTCAAAGGCCGAGGCATGGCACGGGCAGATGAATTTGCCCTCGGCCTGATCCCAGGGGACCGCGCAGCCCAGGTGCGTGCATTTGCGGTAAAGCGCTAATAAACCGCCGTCCGCCAGCCGCACCAGGTAAAAGCGACCCGCCGTAACCGGCGTCACGCTGCCCGGTGGGAAATCGTCCAAGAGGCCTATAGTGAACACGCCACCGAATTCCCCGGCGACTACTTTGGGCGCAAAGAATTTATAGGCGACCAGCGCGCCTTCGCCCAGCACCAGCAATCCCGCCGCGCCCCACGCCAGTTTCAGAAAATCGCGCCGGGTGGTTTGATCGTGCGTATTGTCATCGTGTTTATTGTCTGTGTGTTGTTCCGCCATGATTACAGGACCTCCCAGGGCCACATCAGGGCCATACCTTCGCCGCGAAAAACCACGCCGATCACGGTCAGGACCGCAAACGACACCGCCAGCAGGGTAAACAGACTCTGCCGCGCCTCACACGCCGAGACTCTGAATACAAACCGCAGTGCCTGATAGTACACCAGCAGCATCAGCAGCAGTCCGGCCAGCGGGACCCAGCCGTTGCTGATGATCGTGGGCAGGCTGGGCAGCAGCGAGGGTAAATCAACCACGTATTCATCCAGCAGTACCAGCACGGGCGTGAAAACCAGCGCGGTTAATGCGCCAATCGCGGCGGCGCGGCGTCCGCTGCGCGAGCGGAACCAGATTCCCTCGGCGTCGGTATCAAAGCGCAGATAGGGCAGCGTCGCCAGACCGACCAGCGCGAGTCCCGGTATCACAATTGCGCCGAAGACCGGGTGAAAATGCAGCAGTAATTCCTGCAAACCCATGAAGTACCACGCGGCTTTGGCCGGATTCGGGCTGTGATCGGGGTTGGCGGCTTCTTCGAGCGGCGCGTCGATCCACGATGCCCAGACAATGATCAGCGCCAGCATGACCAGGGCGAACACTAACTCGATGGATACCAGATGTGGGATTGTGGTGACTTTTTCGACGCGATCCGGTCTTGGCTCGTCCAGGTTGCGCGGGAGGGTGAGGGTATCTTTACGCACGCGCCAGATGTGAAACGAAATGAGAAAAAACATCGTTAGCGGAATGATGGCGACATGCAGCCCGTAAAAATTGGTGAGCGTCGCGCCGCTGACTTCCGGCCCGCCCAGGATCAGGCGGCTGACCGCCGGACCCAGGACTGGGATGTAGTCCAGTAGACTCGTGCCGACCGTCACCGCCCAATACGCCAGTTGGTCCCAGGGCAGCAGGTAGCCGGTGAAGTTGGCTCCCACCACCAGCAGCAGCAGGATCAGCCCCAGCACCCAGTTGAATTCACGCGGCGGGCGAAACCCGCCGGTATAAAATACGCGCAGCATGTGCAATACCGCCGTGACCAACAGCAAATTGCCGCTCCAGTGGTGCAGGTTGCGGATCAGGCTGCCGAACTGGATTTCCGTTTTTAAGCGCAGCATGTCGGCGTAGGCCGATTCGGGTGTTGGGGTGTACACGAACATCAGCATCACCCCGGTGAAGACCAGGATCATCACCAGCAAGATCGCCAGCCCGCCCAGGCCCCAGGTATAGGTGAATTTCAGGGCGGGTTTGGCGACTTTGGCCGGGTGGATGTGCAGAATCATGTTGTTCAGCACGAATTTCATACGGCTGCGATCATCAGCCAGCGGGAGGTCGTCCCGCTGGATGGAGTCGATTACACGTTCGGGTAGAGCGTCTGGACGAGGATCAAGGGTTGACATGGTGTTCTCTCCGTCTGGTCCTGGTGACGATTTCGCTAGGAGTTACGACCGCCCCGGTAGCCGTTCCCATTGCCGCCGCCACCGTTACTACTGTTCCCGCTGTTCCCGCTGCCGCTATTCCCGCCGGAGTCCTGGCTGCTGCCGCCGTTGCTTTGGCCCTGACCGCCCTGGCCCTGTTCTCCGCTACGGCCCGGTCCGCCCCACAACGGGCGACCATTGGGGTCCAGCAGCATCAGGCGTTCGCCGGTCGCGGTTTTGGTGATCTCGCCTGCTTTGAACAGGGTTCCTTGCCAGTAGCCGAGAACCGTAATTTCATCGCCCACCGCGAACGTGATCCCTTGCTCCGCCATGAAGCTCGCTTGACCGAGCTGCAAATCAAAAATCTGGGCATCGAGCGTTTGCATGGTGAGCATGTTGCCGCTGAAAGCCGTTACCGCGCCTTCCAGCGTGATCCAGTCCACCGGTTCAACCTGGACCTGTGCGTCCTGTCCCTGCTGGTTTTGTTCCCCATTGCTATTGCCATTCGACCCACCGGACCACAGCGGCAAGCCTTCGGCGGTGCGCAGCGCTAGCTGGGTGCCATCAGCTTTGATCACGGTGGCGGCGTGGTACTGTTCGCCATTAAAAAAGCCCTCCACGCGCACAATGTCGCTCACCGCCAGCGGGACCGGCTGCTGCTGCCAGAAATTATTCGGTCCCAACTCGACATAGATGTCACCTGACAACGTGCCGGTGAAGAACATACCATTGGTGTCGAATGCCGTTATCAGGCCGCTGTCCTGCCAGGGATCACCGACCTGGTTGATCGCCTGCTGCTGCTGGACGGGCTGCGCCGGATCGGTCGATGCCGCCGGGTCCGCCGCGACCGCCGGTTCGGAAACAGCGGGGTCCGCTGCGGCCTGGGTTGGGGTCACGCTGAGCATATTCTCCGCCGGGAGCGTTTCGCCCGTTTCGAGCGCCAGTAATTCAGTTCCTACCGGGTCATCCGATTGGGAAGCGTCATAAAGACCAATCGCCACCGCCCCGATCACGGTCAAAATCAGCAGTCCAACTACCATTTTCTGTGTCATTGTCTCTATCTCCTGCCACACTGATGTTTGTATGTTTGTGAATTGCGCTCATTTTGCCAGTGAATTGTGTGGAACTTATGAAGATGTGATGTGGAGATTGTGGGGTATGTCCGGCGGGTGAAAAAACGGGTTTTTGTGCCGCTGTTCCTGTTATACTACAGGCCGGGTCGCGCAAAGACCCTGTAAAAGTTGGACCTTTTTGGTGCTGCCGCTTACGAAAGGAATGTTTACGATGAACGTTGGTTTTATCTCTACGCGACTGGCAGGCAACGACGGCGTATCGTTGGAAACGGCAAAATGGGCGAACGTGCTCAAACGCATGGGGCACAATGTTTTTTACTGCGCGGGCGAACTGGATAAAGACAGTCCGCCAGGGGCGCTGATTCCCGAAATGCATTTCGACTATCCCGAAAATACCTGGATACGTGCGCGGTCGTATGGCACGACCACCCCGCACCCCGATCTCTATGCGCGTATTGATGCGTTAAAAAACGCGATTAAGCCGCCGCTTGAGGTTTTTATCAACGAGTATGGGATCGACCTGATCATCCCGCAGAATATTTTTGCCGTGCCGCTTCAACTCTCGTTGGGGCTGGCATTGACCGATATCATCAAAGCGACAAACATTCCGACTATATCACATGAACACGATTACTACTGGGAACGCGCCGCTTACGAGTCGAACTGCGTGGGTGACATGCTTGATATGGCGTTCCCGCCCGATCTCCCGTCGATTCGCCATGCGGTGATCAGCAGCGTAGCCCAAAGGAGCCTGAAGCAGCGGCGCGGGATCGATGCGACGGTTGTGCCCAACGTGTTTGACTTTGAGACGCCCGCGCCGGTATTGGATGACTATAATGCCGATTTTCGTGAGGCGATTGGGGTAGGGGAAGACGATTTCCTGATCCTGGAGCCGGTGCGTATCATTCGCCGCAAAGGGATCGAACTCGCAATCGAGGCAATCCGTCGTCTGGACGATCCGCGCTGCAAGTTTATCCTCACGCACGGAGACGATCTGGAGCAGGACTATCTTGCGGAATTGCAGGCCCAGGCAAGCGCGGCCCAGGTTGACATGCGCCTGGTGGCCGACCGGATCGGCAGCAGTCGTAAAACCGTTGGCGGCCAAAAGGTGTACCGGCTGTGGGACGCTTACTTGCACGCGGATTTCGTCATGTATCCCAGTTTGTACGAAGGGTTTGGAAACGCGCTGCTCGAAACCGTGTATTTCAAGCGCCCGATGTTGGTGAATCATTATATCGTCTACACGGCGGATATTGGCCCGCTGGGGTTCGACTTCATCGAGCTTAACGGCGTTGTCACCAATGACGCGGTGGCCCAACTGCGCGATTGGCTCGATCATCCCCAGGCATGGCAGGCCGCCGTCGAAAAAAATTACCAACTGGCCCTGGCGCATTTCTCCTACAGCGTATTGGAGCGTTTGTTGGCGGAACTGATCGCCTCGTGAGGTGCGGCCTTCAGGCTAAGGCTGTCCGGCCTTTTGTTGCGCGCCGCACCAAATTAACGTTGCGAGATAAATTTGCCGGTTGCCAGAAAAACTTTTAAAAGGGTATTGACAAACTAAAACGTCCCGTGTTATTATCTCGACAACGTTGTCAGACATCCGACTGGTAGTGTTCGGTTATTTTTGTTGCGAATTTAAACAAATTGATTAGGCGCACGAAAAATACTCATGCCTACTATTAAAGACGTTGCCACAAAAGCGGGAGTTTCGATCAAAACCGTCTCACGGGTTATCAATGATGAGCCGGGAGTGGCGGACTCCACGCGCCAACGGGTGAATGACGTGATTCGGCAGCTTGAATATGTCCCGAATCTATCCGCCCAACGGCTCAAACGTGGCCGTTCAGAATTGTTTGCGCTGCTGCTCCCTCGGGTCGAGTCTCCATATGCCATCAAACTGTTCAGCTACATTTTGAGGGAAGCTCAGAAACGCGATTATTCCGTGTTGACGCTGGCCGAGGTGAACAGCACGCCGATCACCCCCGCGCAGATCGAACACGTTGTTAAAACACACCGGGTTGACGGTTTGATTGTGGCTCCGCCGGGCGCGGATAATGTGGTATTGATGAATTTTCTTAAGTCGAACCATATTCCCTACGTCACGATCAATCCCAATTTGTTAAACGAGCACCCCTTTTCGGTTGAATCGACGGACGAGATCGGCGCAAACGAAGCCACGCGCTACCTGATCAGCCTGGAACACAAACGGATCGCGCATATTGCGTGCATGAAAACGGAGCGTTTCAGTCACGAGCGCCGAAAAGGGTATATTCGCGCTCTGGAAGACGCGGCCCCGGCTGCGTCCGCGCCGCTGATTGTTCAGGGCGACAACAGTATCGAAAGCGGCCATAACGCGACCCTTGAATTGTTAAATTTACCGGACCCGCCCACCGCGATTTTTGCGGGAAATGATGAAATGGCAGTGGGCGTTATCCTGGCAGCTTCGCATCTGGGCCTGTCCGTTCCGGGCGACCTGTCCGTCATCGGGTTTGATGACACGCCCATCAGCCACCAGATATTCCCGCACCTGACCACCATCGCGCAGCCTATTCCTGAAATCGCGCGGGTCAGTGTGGAAAATCTGCTCGAACTGATCGACGGCAAACAGGACGTACCTGAATTCGTCCAGATACCGACGCGCCTGGTGCTGCGCGGCTCGTGTGGAGTCCCAATACAGAATTGACCCACACTATCGAGCCACTTACACATTGTTGCTTAAGCGTACTTTGCCACCTTAACGGCAGCGTGCGATTAAGTTCCCAAATAATGGGATTTCCCAGGTGACGGGATAATAGAAAGGAGCAGCGACGCGATTAAAACAAATAGGGATTGCCCCCCTAACCGAGGGGAAACAAGTCTAACAACAGCTTTCAATAACAAGGAGTAAGAAATGTCACGTAAATTAGCTTTGCTTGTTGTCGTTTTCGCTCTGGTCGTCGGCGCGGTAGGGACCATTGTCCCGGCCCAGGCGCAGGCGGTCAAAGTTGGCCTGTCCTTCTCCGACTTCGCCACCGAGCGTTGGAAGAACGAAGAAATCCTGATGACCGCCCTGCTCGAAGAAAAGGGCTACGAGGTCATCTCCCAGGAAGCCAACCACGACGTGCTCATGCAGAATAACCAGATCGACAACATGGTTACTCAGGGCGTGGCTGCTATCATCGTGGTCGCCGAAGATGGTGACGCCATCACCACGGCTGTAGACGCAGCGGCGGCTGAAGGCGTGCTGGTGCTC
The DNA here is from genome assembly GCA_016934195.1 of Anaerolineae bacterium. Taxonomy (GTDB): domain Bacteria; phylum Chloroflexota; class Anaerolineae; order Aggregatilineales; family Aggregatilineaceae; genus JAFGTJ01. The sequence goes on from JAFGTJ010000242.1 coordinate 10,350, forward strand.
GCTTATGACCGTCTGATCAAGACTACCTCGATTGCCGCTTATGTGTCGTTCAACAACGTGGAAGTTGGCCGCCAGCAGGCGCTGGGCGTCATGACCGCGCTGGACATTGAAGGTGGCGAGTGGACCGCTGAAAATCCGGCTCGCGTCGTCAAGCTGGGCGGCAGCCCCACCGACAACAACGCGATCCTGTTCCGCCAGGGCCAGGATGAAATCCTCGACCCGTATGTGGAACAAGGAATCATCGAAATCGTGGCCGATCAGTGGGTTGACAACTGGGACGCCGTGAACGCCCTCAACATCATGGAAAACATCCTGACCGCGATTGACAACGGGCTGGACGCGGTTGTCGCTTCGAATGACGGCACGGCGCTGGGCGCTCTGGAAGCGCTGAAGGCCCAGGACCTGGCCGGTATCGTTCCGATTTCAGGCCAGGACGCGACGGCTGATGGCTGCAACAGCATCGTCAAGGGCGAACTGACCGTTTCGATCCTCAAGGACATCCGTAACCTGACGCCGCTGGCTGTTGACCTGGTTGACGCGCTGCTGCAAGGTGAAGATGCGGGCCTGGTTGAATACACCCTGGCCGAACTGACCAATGACGACTCGCTGGAAGGCAGCGTACAGGCTTACTTCCTGCCGGTTGAGCAGGTTAACGCCGACAACGTGTACGACCTGGTGGTTGTCAGCGGTTTCCAGAGCTACGACGATGTTTATCGGGACATCCCCGAAGAAGATCGTCCTCCGGTTCCCGAAGCGGCTGAATAAGAGCGCGAGCAATACGAACGCTCTCTTTGTACGAAGCTGCTAACACGGCTTAGTTACTGACTGTACGGAACTTCCCTGCTTGGGGTATTCCGCCCGAAGCAGGGAAGCCCTTTGTATCAATGTAAGGAAAAACAGATGACTGACGGCACAGACAACAACATCATTCTTGATTTTCAAAACATCACCAAACGATTCCCCGGCGTGACCGCTTTAAAAGATGTGTCGTTACAAATTCGCCGGGGCGAAATACACGGTCTTTGTGGTGAAAACGGCGCGGGTAAGTCCACGTTGATGAAAATCCTATCCGGCGTGTATCCCGCAGGGACCTATGAAGGCACTGTGCTCTATGAAGGGCACGAACTCAGACTGGAAAAAGGTGCGATTCGACAGGCGACCGAAGAGGGCATTGCTACCGTCTACCAGGAACTGACCCTGATCCCCGCTATGACGGTCGGCGAAAACGTATACCTGGGCAAGGAGCCGGTTGAGCACGGCATTATCAACTGGGACAAAATGTATGCCGACACCCGCGAACTTCTGAAAAAATACAACCTGGATATTCGACCCCAGGATGTGGTGAAGTTTTTGGGCGTGGGCAAGATGCAGATGACAGAGATTGCGAAAGCGCTCTCTGAAAATGCGCAGGTGTTGATTCTGGATGAGCCAACCAGCGCGCTGACCGAAGCTGAAATTGACAAGCTGATGGACATTTTGCACACGCTCAGATCGCACGGCGTGACCTGCATCTACATTACGCACAAGCTCGAAGAATTTTTCCGCATCGCCGATACGATTACCGTGCTGCGGGATGGCGCGGTCATTACGTCCCAACCCACCGAGAACCTGACCCGTGAAAAACTGGTCCACTACATGGTGGGCCGTGAAATGACCGAACGCTTCCCAACAGGCCATCATACGCCCGGTGAGGTGGTGTTTGAAGTGGAAGACCTCCACGCCCAGGACCCCGACTCCAGCCGCGCCGTGATCAAAGGCGTGACATTTGATGTCCGGCAGGGCGAAATTTTTGGTATTGCCGGGCTGATGGGGTCCGGTCGTACCGAATTGGTGATGACGATCTTTGGCGAGTACGGCAAAATCACGCAAGGTGAAATCCGACTCGAAGGGCAGAAACTGCACAGCCGCAGTTCGCACGAGGCCATGCTCAGCGGCATCAGTTTAGTCCCGGAAGATCGCAAACGGCATGGGTTGGTGTTGATGCAGTCGGTGCTGAAAAATATCTCGCTGGCGAACCTGCCCCAGTTTTCTAACTGGTTTAGCATTGACGACAACGCCGAACTGAAGGCGTCGCTGCAATTCGCCAACAGCCTGTCGATCAAGGCCCCGAACCTGAATGTGCCCGTCGATTCGCTGTCGGGCGGGAATCAGCAGAAAGTCGTGATCTCGAAATGGCTGATGTCACAACCTAAAGTGCTCATTTTGGATGATCCCACGCGCGGCGTCGATGTCGGGGCCAAATATGAGATTTACAAGCTCATGAACGACCTGGCGGAACATGGGATGGCAATCATTATGATTTCGAGTGAATTGGAAGAAGTGCTCGGCATGAGCGACCGCGTGATGGTCATGTGTGAAGGGCGCTCGAACGGCATCCTTGACATCGAAGAAGCAACGCAAGAGAAAATCATGGCATTAGCCACCAACATAGCTAACGGCGTCACAGCCTAAACAGGTAACATAGGTCAAGTTTTCAAACCGTTTGAAAGGCAATCTTTATGACTACGACTACAACCACAGCCCCGGCGCGTCCAACTGAACCCGCGCCAACTCTCACAACAACAATCTGGAATCAGCTCCGCATGAATCTACAGACGTACACGCTCATTGCGGCGCTGGTTCTGATCTGGTTGTATTTTTCCTACCGGACTGACGGGACCTACCTGGCACCCCGTAACTTCTCCAACCTGTTCCGGCAGATGACCATCACGGCTTTCCTGTCGGTTGGGATGGTCCTGGTGATTGTGACCGGCAATATCGACCTGTCGGTTGGTAAACTCGCCGGGTTTGTGTCGGTCGTAGTGGCCTACTATCAAGCCAACTACCTGACCAAACATTTCGATCAGGACTGGGTCGTCATGCTCCTGTCGATCCTCATCGGTATCGGTGTTGGCCTGGTGTATGGCATCATCCAGGGCTACATCATCGCCTATCTGAATGTCACCGCGTTTATCGTGACGCTCGGCAGCATGTGGCTGCTCGATGGCGCGATCCTGTTACGAACCGCAGGCCGTACCATTCAGGCCAACCAACCCCTGTTCTCGGAAATAGGCCAGGGATATCAGTCCGACAACTTCGGATGGATACTGGCCGGGGTCGCAGTGGTATTTCTGTTCTACACTATGTTCCGGGGTCGCCAGAAGAAACGCAGCTACAATTTTGATCTGCCGCCGCTGCCAATGGACCTTGCCAAAGTCACTGGCCTGTCGGCGTTGATCCTGATCTATATCTACCGCGTCAATAACTATAAAGGCGTTCCGAATCCGGTCCTTCTCCTGGCTATTGTTGTCCTGATCATGATCTATATTTCAAATAACACCCGCTTTGGACGGTATGCGTATGCCATTGGCGGCAATCGTGAAGCGACCAAATTGTCGGGTGTCAGTATTCAGCGCAATATTTTCCTGGTCTTTGTGCTGATGGGGTTCCTGTGTGGCATATCGGGCGTCACAATGGCCTCCTACGTGGGCTATGGGACGATTTCGGCAGGTGATGGCTACGAACTGGACGCGATTGCAGCCTGCATCCTGGGCGGCACCTCGACGCTGGGTGGTGTCGGGACCGTGTTTGGGGCCATCGTCGGCGCAGTAATCATGGTGAGCCTGACTAACGGGCTGCAAATGATCAATACGCCCGCAGCTTACCAATACATACTCAAGGGTATCGTGTTGGTGGTGGCCGTATACGCCGACGTGCGGCTCAGCAAGAACCGCTAAACAGCCGTCAGAATCGCAGACAGCGGGTAGCGGGCAAACCGGGCCGTACAACCCGGTTTGCCCCACTGGTTGCTCCGTCCCCGTGATATCCTCACGGGGATTTTTATGCAATGCCGCCGACGTCCGGCAGTAAAAAGCCTGCACGCGAATGGATGGGTTTTGACACTAAATTCACGAGAAATTGATGTTATTTAAATTAAAGATCGATTATCATGAGACATTAGTCTGTGTAGGGTGAAAGGTAGAACCAATGACGCTTAATCCATTAAGATGGTTCGAAAACCGCCCGATCCGAGTCAAGTTGTTGTTCGGTTTCGGCGTCATTTTATTGCTGATGCTTATCCAGAACATGTTCAACTACCTGATTTATACAACCACTGAACAGGCCCGCCAAACCTTGCTCGCTGCCCAGGACGAAGCAACCATGGCGTATGAGATAAGCGCCCAATTCCAGAACGCGCGCGGCGTTATGGCTGACGCCAGCATTGCTTTCATCCTGGAGGGGCTTGATACCGCTGTTGCGTATTACAACGGATCGCAGACACATGGTCAGGTCGCGCTTGAGATGATCGATAACCTTGCCAGTGGTGAGTCAGAACTCGGTGATACAGGAGACGCGGAAAAGCGCGCAGCGTTGGCAGCACTGCGCGCGAACGTGATAGACTATGATAGTACTATTGGTTTATTACGTGATGCAGCGGCGGCCCGTGGGGACAGTGAGTCGCGGCTAGGGGGGGACGTAGTGGCACCACTTCGTGAGATTAACGAGGTGTTCGATGCCGAAGCCGCACTCACCTGGGTAGAGCGGTATACAAATTCAGTTTCCCAATCCGCTGTGCTTGAAATTCCCAAGGCATTTACCAATCTGCAGAATGACATCGAGGCGTCGGATTTGTCTGACGACGAAAAAGCGCGACTTAAGGACTTATTAAACCAATCGCGCACTGCCTTTTCGGTTCTGCTTCAGAATGACTTCGGGCTGTTTGAAAAACTTGATAAAATGAATACCCTCAGTCAGTCGCTAATCGATCAGATTAACGACTATGTGGCTGACAGAAAGGCTGAACAGGCTGAGGCGCTTGAAAAACAGGAAGATGCTCAGGCTCGACGTGAAAGATACCTTCCGGTGATGGTGGGGATCACGCTGCTGGTTAGCATTTTGCTCGCGATTGAGCTTTCACGCCGCATTACCAGTCCGGTCCGCTCATTGACAGAAACAGCCAGCCAGATTGCTAACGGGAACTATGATTTGCGCGTTGAAAACACAACGGGCGACGAAGTGGGCAGGCTCGGCGCATCGTTTAACGTCATGGTGGAGGCCATCGCGCAGCGCGAGGCCGAACTATTGAAGCAAACGCATGAGCTGCGTATCGCCACCGCAAAAGCACGAGAAGCCGCGCGCGTGCGCCGCGAGTTCCTGGCAAACGTCTCGCATGAACTGCGCACGCCCTTAAACGCGATTCTGGGTTTTAGCGACGGGTTGTTGATGGAGATGTACGGCGCTTTGAATGAAAAACAACTCCACAAAACCCGGCGCTTGCGCGAAAATGGGATACGGCTGCTGGCGCTGGTCGATGATATTCTGGACCTGACGCGGATCGAATCGCGCCGGATTGAACTGCGGCCCGCCCCATTTTCTCCCGGTCATCTCGTGGACCGGATGAAACAGCAGATGAAATCATTGGCTGACGAAAAGAGCCTGACGCTCGATACCCACCTCGATCCTAATCTGCCGGACTCGCTGATCGGCGATGAGCAGCGTATTGAGCAAGTTGTTGTCAATCTGCTGTCGAACGCCTTCAAATTCACCGATCAAGGGTCCGTATCGCTTGCCGCGCGCGCGCAGCCGGAACAAAATACATGGCTCATCGAGGTGAAAGATACCGGGATCGGCATTCCGCCTCATGCCAAAGACATCATTTTTGAAGAGTTCCGGCAGGTGGATGGGAGTTCTACCCGCGCCCGCAAGGGGTCCGGATTGGGACTGGCGATTACGCGCAATTTGGTGCGCCTGATGAATGGTCATATCGGCGTCGAAAGTGATCTGGGACGGGGCAGCACATTTACGGTCACGCTGCCGCTGATCACCAGCATAAATGAATCTGAAATGACGGTGGGCACTTCGCCTGAATTAGACTCTGCGGGGGCAGTCGATGGTGGATGAGAAACAAATGACAATTAAGATGGTTCTGCTGGTTGATGATGAACCGGACAATGTTGAAGTGATCCTGGATGCACTTGAATTCAGGGGTATCGAGGCGAAATCGGCCACGAACGGCCAACAGGCGCTGGATATGCTCAAAGATTTTACGCCGGATTTGATCCTGCTCGACCTGTCGATGCCGGTGATGGACGGGTGGGAAACACGCCAGCGCTTAGAGGATGATCCCAAGACGCAGCCCATCCCGGTTGTTGCGCTTACGGCCCATGCCATGATGGGGGATAGAGAGCGCGTGTTGGAGGCGGGCTTTGACGGCTATGTTTCCAAACCAATCAGTGTTGCCACGTTTGTAGATGACATTCGTTCGACACTGAAAAAAAATGCGCGTCCATCGTGATTGTTGGCGGTTAAACAACAGGCGCACGCGGCGGGCATATTTTAGCGATATTCCTGGCTCCTTGTTAAAATGTAACCCGCTAAACTTATAGTTGTGCGGGTCGTGGTGTGCTCCGAACAGGGGGAATGACAATGGCATTGAGTGAGTGGCAAGTGCTGGTGATAGAAGATGAATCGGACACCAGGGAACTTGTGCAGGATATCCTTGAGTATCACAAGATCACGACGTTATCCGCGCTGACTGCTGAACATGCGCTTGACGTATTAAAACAGCATACGCCGACCTTGATACTCGTTGATCTGGCTTTACCGGGGATGAGCGGGTGGGAATTTCTGAGCGAATTACAACGTGATCCGCGCTTGAACAGCATACCGTGTGTGGCCTTCACTGCTTACCATTCGTCCGAATTGGTGAATAAAGCAATTGAAGCGGGTTTTGCGGCGTATTTCCCGAAACCGTTAGATGCCACCTCGTTTATACGCGAACTGCAAGCGATAGTGGAAAATCGTTTATAAGCAAGATGGTGTGAGTGTCCAAAAAGCGCCCAGAATTGCGCGTGCGCTTTGGGGTGGAGATGAACAACGATGTCAGATCAACCAGTTCCGACGACGGCCAGGGTGCTGATCATTGAAGATGATTTAGACCTGGTTGAAACCTATGTGGACATTTTAGAGAGCGATGGGCATGATGTTCACACGATCAATTCGAGCGCGCAAGCCCTGGATTATCTGATCAAGAATCGCAACCGGCCCGATGTGGTTATTCTGGACATGAGTCTGCCGGGGGAATCCGGGATCGTGGTGTTGGGGTTGATCCGACGCCTGCCCAAGCTCGCCCGCACCAAAGTTATCATCGCCAGTGGGTATCCTGACCTGGCAAAACACGCGATTGATAACTGGGGGGCCGACTTGTTTTTGCAAAAGCCTATCTCGATGGATGAACTCAAAAACGCCGTGAAGACCTTTGGTCCCAGTTAGGTTTTTGCCAGGATACGAAACATCAAATCACAAGGGTGGGGGGCAAGATGACCGACGAACAGCAGCCTGGTGAAGCGTTAAACGTTGACCGCATGGTACGCCTGCTGCGTCAGATGGCCCACGACATGCGCGGGCCATTAGGGGCGCTCACGGGGACGGCAGACATGCTGCTCAGCGGCATTTACGGCGAGTTAAGCGCCAAACAGGAGCGCGCGGCCACGCGCATCCAACGGAACAGTTATCGCGCGCTGGCGCTGTTGGATGATATGATGCTGTATCTCAAGGCTGAGGCCGGACAGCTTGACCTTGCCCCTGAAACCTTCAATCCGAAGCAGTTGTTACAAGACCTGCGTGACGAGATATCGCCCGAAGCTCACGCCCGTGAGCTAACGGTTCAGATCAGCGGTATTGACACTTTGCCCGATGTGTTAACCGGTCCCGTCATGTGGCTGCGCCAGATCATGTTGGCGCTGGCCTGGAATGCAGTGTTATTTTCCACGCCGGGCGACATCACATTCCAGACCGGATGGCAGCCGGATACCGCGACCTGGACGGTCAGTGTGCGCGATCACGGGCCGGGGATAAAACCGGCGGATACGGCGCATATTTTTGACCCCTTGTGGCGCGGAGAGGATCGTTTTCAGGGTCCCCTGGCGACATCCGGGTTTGGTATGGGGCTGGCGGTGGCCCGTTCATTGGCCCGGCTGGTCGGCGGCACATTGAGTCTGGCCGAAACCGGCGAATCGGGCAGTGTGTTTACCTTCCGCGTGCCGTGCCCGGCCAATTCCGAAAAGTCTGCTTAATCCCCCAAATCAGAGATTGCCGCGTTGTCGCGCCCATAACCGCCGGTAATGCCCGTCGATCTGCATCAGGTCGGCGGGTATGCCGCGTTCCACGATGCGCCCGCCGTGCATCACCAGGATCAGGTCGGCGGCATCCAGTCCGGTCAAGTCGTGCGTGATCAGGAGCGTGGCCCGCTGGGAATTGCCCCCGGTCCGCGCTGCGAAAATGGTATCCAGCACCGCTCGCCCGGTCATGGGATCGAGGTTGGCGGTCGGTTCGTCCAAAATCAGGAACGGCGCGCCTTTCAGCAGGGCACGGGCCAGCGCGATCCGCTGGCGTTCCCCGCCGCTGAGCGCCAACCCTTGCTCTCCGATCCAGGTATCCATGCCCTCCGGCAGTGATTCGACGAAGTTCCAGACCTGCGCCGTCCGCAGCGCGGCGATCAGGTCCTCATCGGCGGCGTCGGGACGGGCGAGGCGCAGGTTCTCGCGGAGGGTGGCGTTAAAGAGGTGCGTCCGCTGGCTGACGACGGCAAACAGGGCACGCGCGGCGTCGGGGTCATAATTACACAAATTATGCCCGCCGAGCGTGATCGCGCCCGCCTGCGGTTCCCAGAAACGCAGCAGCAGATTGACCAGGGTCGATTTGCCCGCACCGCTGGCTCCCACCACCGCGACCACGCGCCCCGGCAGCAGGTCGAACGATACGCCGTCCAGGGCAGGGGGATCGCCCGGTGTGTAGCGGAAGTGGAGATCGCGGATATGTAGGGGCAGATTAGCTTCATCCCCCGGCTCCCTTTCTATTGTATGGAGAGGGGGAGTTTTGATCAGGTGCGCGGATTCCCCCTCTCCACAACGTGGAGAGGGGGCTAGGGGGTGAGGCTGTTTGTCCCAGATACGATCCGGGTCAGGCATATCCGCGATCTCGAACAGGCGGCGGGCGGCGGCGATCTGCGTGCCCAGGTGTTGGAACGCCGCCGGGAGCGGCTGCACCGCTTCAAATGCCGTGATCGTTGCCAGGGCCAGCACCGCCAGCAGCACGCCGTCCAGATCGCCCCGGTGGACCAGCGGAATCGCAATTACCAGCGTGGTGATCAGCGCCAGACTCAGGATCAGGCTGTGCAGGGCGGTCGTCAGCGCGCCGAGGCGGGCCATTCGCGCATAAAGCCGCCGCGCCTGCCGGTTGAGAGCGTTTATCTGGGTAGCGTGACGGTCCGCCGCGCCGTAAGCCAGCAGATCGGCCAACCCCTGCACGCCGTCGATCAGGAGCGTATTGAGTTCGCTTCGCGTAGTCACTAGCTCCTGCCCGGTATTGTGGCTGGAGCACTGGATTACCAACGGCACCGCGATCCCGGCCACCACCATCCACGCCACCAATCCGACCGCCAGCCGCAGATCGACCAACGCAAACGCGCCGAACATCACGGCAGCGGTCAGCGTGGCAATCGCGGGCGGCGCGATCACGCGCAGGTAGAAGTCTTGCAGCGTGTCAATATTGGCTACCGCACGCGCCAGCAGATCGCCGGAACGGTGCGTTTGCAGTTGCGCCGGGGCGAGCGGTTCCACCTGGGCATAAAACCATACCCGCAGCCGCGCCAGCAGCCGGAACGTGGCCTGATGCGAGACCATACGTTCCGTGTACCGGGCCACGCCGCGCGCGATCCCGAAGAAGCGCACACCGACAATCGCCAGTTGCAGATCGCCCAGCGGCGGGTGCAGCGCGGCGGACGCGATGATCCACGCGGCGGTGGACATCAGGCCGATGCTGCTGGCGATGGTCAGGAAACCAATCACGGCAGCGGCCAGCATCCACCAGCGGAAGGGCAGCGCGAGGGCGATCAGACGGCGGAACGGACGGTCATTCACTCCCGGCCAGGTCCTCCCGCAGGCGGTGAATTACCTCAGTGAGCATTCCGGCAAATTTTTCTATCAGGTCTAAAAAATCGTTCATAGTAAGCCCTTCAAGGGCGTACCCGGTGTCTGGATCGCGTCTGGCGGCCTGGACAATAGCGCTGATAGCCTGACATTCTTGCCCAAGGTCGTCCTGAATGGCGACGACTCCGGCGGTGGTAACTTTGTCCGGCGGGTAGCTGTAGTCGCTGCTGGTGTCGATCAACTCGTTGAGCCGGTTGGCATGTTGGATCAGGGTTTCTAACATGGCCCTGGTCTGGTCGGGACGTTCGGCTGTCACCGGGTTTTCATCTAGCATTAGCTCCGAATATCCGCGAATCAGCATCACGGGTGATCGAAGATCGTAGATTATGACTCGGAGAACCTCAAGCGGTGTCGGGGAAGTAGTCATCAATATTTTTCCTTTGCGGTTACTAACCGGCGATACGGCCCGCTGCGCGCGAGTAATTCGGTATGTGTGCCGGTATCCACCACGCGGCCCTGGTCCAACACCACGATCTGATCGGCGTCCTGCACGGTGCGCAGCCGGTGCGCGATGATCACCGCCGTCCGGTCGTGCAGCAGGATACGGATTGCATCCTGGATCAGCGCTTCGGTGTCGGGATCGAGGTTGGCGGTCGCTTCGTCCAACAGCAGCAGCGGCGCGTCTTTCAGGAAGGCTCGCGCCAGCGCGATTCGCTGCGCCTGCCCGCCGCTGAGCCGCGCGCCCTGCTCCCCGATGGGCGTGTTATAGCCATCTGGCAGAGCACGGATAAAGGTGTCGGCGTGAGCCTGCTGCGCGGCGCGGATCACGGCATCGAGCGGCGCATCCGGGCAGGCCAGCCGGATATTTTCCGCAACGCTGGCCGCGAACAGGTACGGTAGCTGCGGCACCCACGCGATCCTGGCCCGCCACTCGTCCGCCGGGATGTCGTACAGATCGTGATCGCCAACTGTGATCCGGCCCGCCGTTGGTTCGAGGAAACATAATAATAGCTGCATGGCGGTCGATTTGCCCGATCCGCTCGGTCCCACCAGCGCGATCCGTTCCCTCGGCGGAATGGCGAACGTCACGCCGCGCAGGGCAGGGCGGTTGCCGTCGTTGTAGGCGTAGTGGACATCGTGGAAGGTGATAGCCTCACCCCCCGGCCCCCTCTCCATTGCATGGAGAAGGCGAGAAGGTGTCAAGTGTGGTGGCCGCAAGTCCCCCTCTCTACGAAGTGGAGAGGGGGATTCAGGGGGTGAGGCTAATACCGCAAAAATACGCTCCGCCGCCGCTGCGCCCGACATCCCGGCGTGGAAGCGCGTCCCTAACAGTCGCAGCGGCAGGTAAAATTCCGGGGCCAGGATCAGGATGAAAAACGCCTCGTCGAAGTCCAGGCGACCGTACAGCAGCCGCAGCCCGATTTCGACCGCGATAATGGCGGTGCTGAGTGTTGCCAGCATTTCCAGCGCCAGTGCCGACAGGAACGCCACCCGTAACACGCTCATAGTCGTATCGCGGAACCGTTCGCTGATGCGGCGGATAATGGCGATCTGGTCCCGGCTGCGCCCGAACAGCTTGAGCGTGGTCAGCCCTTGCAGCACGTCGAGAAAA